>CAZWBV010000096.1:3041-9357 GCA_964632225.1 uncultured Gammaproteobacteria bacterium
CAAACGGGAGCACAGCGAAAAGAACTCGGCGGCACCGAACTGTTTCTCGCCATAGAAAGAATAAGCGATCGACCTATGCCACGTGACGTAAAGGGCACATTGGAAGTAACACCACAAAATGGCCCGCATGGGTTTCGCTCTGTCTATCTTGCTGGACGCCAAATTGATGATGCCAAGGTCTGGACTTCGGCTATGTTTATCAATTTTAAATAAATAGACCCGTCGCATTTGCGCACAAACAATATTGACTGACATCCATGGCGCGCTATATTTCTTGCAAACCGTGTCTCGCGTATATTTTTTTCACTGCCTGACTTTGCAAGTAGTCGTAAAGTTTCTTACCCCACAAACCACAGCCGGCAAACAAACCCATGTGAACTGCACTCACCACATTCGTTGGGCCCGGTTGTGGATTATCAACGCTGCCGCCCAGCGGTATTAATTCAAATAAACCGGGGAAAATTCTCGTGAAACGCAACGCGAGATGATAATACACGATGGCGACATCGCACTGATTTTCAAACAAGGCTTGCGGCGCTTCTCTGTGATGCACACTTTTCCCAAACATAATTTGACTTGCCCCTTTATCTATCCATTTTTTCAACTTATCACTTTGCAATCCTTTTTGTTTCGCAACATTAATCAGTGTTTCCCGGTAACCAGCATGACTGGCCTTTTCAGTATTGGCGTTGGAGATGAAGATTCGCACGTCTTCACGGAATATATCCTCCACACCTGTAATATTTTTACTATTATTTTTGCGCACCAGCAGCACATTGCCGCGGTTTTTTATAAACGGTACCCGCTGCGATAATTCCCCTGATACTGACAACGCGTCAATAACGCCGGGCGGGCTCAGCATGATATCAGGGCAAACGGGCAACACCAGATTGCCTAATACCAGTTGTTTATTTTTTATGATTTTTATTAGCAACTGCGGTGGCAATGTGACATAAAACACATCATTCACCGCGGCTTGCTGCCGGACAAAACCGGAAAGCGTTTCTTGTAACGCCATATGGTGATTACCATCTGACAATACCGTCACAGCCGCTGAATTTGGGTTACCGTGAAAATCCAACGCGATGTTGCTGCCTGGCTGGGACCAGCCACAAGACCGCGTGTCCATTTCAATCGCCTGCTCTGGCGGCCATTCGAGATATTCAGCCACAAGTACTTACTCCTCTTATTTTGTGGTAGTTTTGTGGTAGTTTTGTGGTTATTTTGTGATAGTTTTGTGATTCAATCCTGCTAGGTTTAACTGTAAATAGACGCTGAACCCAGGGACAACCTACCTATGAAAACAGCAATGAAACTGATCGGGGTACTGCTTGTATTATCCCTCGCCATGACTACCCATCTTGCACAAGCCACCAAACTACACGGCACATTCAAAAGCACTGAAACGCAAGCCAGTCTAATTGAGCTGTATTCATCTGAAGGGTGTTATAGTTGCCCACCCGCAGATGCCTGGCTGAGAAAATTAAAAACGGACGCACGCTTATGGAAAGAATATGTGCCAATCGCCTTTCACGTGGATTATTGGGATTATATTGGCTGGAAGGACACGTTTGCAACAGCCGCGTATACACAACGTCAACGCGACTACGCGTCACACAATAGATCACGTTCTGTTTATACCCCTGAATTTTTTATTAACGGTAGCGAATGGCGGGGGTTTTTTAAGAAGAAAAATTTGCCGATTGTGGGTGATAAACTAGCCGGGTACTTGAGCATAAATATAGAAAACAATAAGGCACATGTCATTTTTGCGCCGCCAGCGAACACCTCCTTTTCTTATGATATAAACATAGCGGTACTTGGTTTCGATTTAGTTAGCAATATTACTAACGGAGAAAATGAAGGAAAAACCTTGCACCATGATTTCATTGCACTTGGGCATAAAGCAAAACCCTTAACAAGAAAAAACAAAAATTCCTTCCAGGTCACGACCGACTTACCCATGTACCATAAAGTCAGCAATCGATTGGGCCTGGCGGCCTGGGTCACACGACACAATAGCCCTGTCCCTATCCAGGCAGTGGGAGGCTGGTTAGATTAACCTGGCACCCTACTATCTGTTGTCGTGTCCAATTGACTATTCACTGCTTAACAAAAACCAACCAGTCATAAAATATTTTTACGCCCACATTAATGTATAACTTTCGGGCAGGCAAGGCGCGCACTGGGGCACAATAAAAGTAAATTATTGTTTCAACATCGAATTATAAATACTCTCCAGATAAACTGTCGCGACCGCTATAATGTATATACCCGCTAGTTATACCCATATGTGATCTCGTTCATTCCCCGTGCATATATATTGTGTCAGTATTTCGTGGCTTTTCAAAAAACAAAAATGAACACTAAGCATAGGGTCTACTATTTTTTAACAAGTAGGGGTGCGTTGTCATGTGTAGGTCGTATTTATATATAAGCAAGTTTGCCTTGTTATTATCTCTTCTTATTTTTAGTCGTGCTCAAGCTGAACTTATCTTGTCAGCACCACCACGGGAATCCCAAAAAGCCGGTGACAAATTATATGGCCCATTGGCCAAACACCTTACCCAGCTTCTTGGCGAAAAAGTCATCTATCAACACCCGGATAACTGGTTGCACTACCAAAGAGAGTTGCGCAACGATGTTTATGACGTGGTATTCGACGGACCACACTTTGTTTCCTGGCGGATAAAGCATTTGAAACACAGTGTCCTGGTAAAACTACCCGGCACACTGAAGTTTTTTATCGTCACCAATAAAACCGCAGGAAAAATTAATACTTTAAAGGACCTGATCGGCAAAAAAATCTGCGCCATCTCGCCGCCTAACCTGGGCACCATGACGGTAATAGATCAATTCAAAAACCCTGTCAGGCAACCGGATATTTATCCGGTCAGAGGCGGTTTCGGCGCTGTCGCTAAAGAATTTTCCGCAGGTGCGTGTGATGCCGCCGTTTTTAGAAACGCGTTTTACAATAAAAAGCTAAGCGAAGACGCACGCACCACAACAAAAAAATTATTTGCCAGCACGCCATTACCAAACCAAGCCATTTCAGTCAGTAGCCGGGTAAACAATAAAAACAAAGCCAAAATTATTGAGTCATTAACCAGCGGTGAAGGTTTGAAATCTGCTAATAGTATAGTCAAGCGTTTTGGTGGAAAAAAAGCCAAATCCTTCATTGTTGCACAACAAAATGAATATTTAACGCAGGTTGATTTGCTGGAAGGTGTCGTATTTGGTTGGTAAGTACAAAAAAGCGTAGAAATATAACCAACGTCTACTAAAGTATCTTTTAATAGACGTTGGTATTTGCAACCGCGATGGTGGAAGACGCTAAAACCGCTGAGGCTCTTGTTAAAACCGCTGAAGCTCTATGTTAAAACCGCTGAAGCTCCGTACAGCATTTGACATAAACCCGTCTTCTCTTAGGCTCACTTGTTCGCACACGTTTTATTCGCATTTGTTTGGTGATAGGGAGTAGTATACGCATTGACCCTCGGTATATATGCTTATCAGGGACTCGCTTTGCGTAGTGAGTAATTCTAAATTACCGGAAAAACGGTAATTATTTTACATCTAACCCATATTATTCGACACCAGGCCGCGACAGGAAGCTGTGATTAAAAACAATAACACTTTACGGGGGGAAACAACCCCGACTTTGTTGCCTGCCACCGCACCCGGCTCGCCCAATACAAATGACCTTTTTCAACCCGACAACAAGCTCGACAACAGGCCGATGGCTATAGACCTAAAAGGGTCTGTTTTTACGCTGCCTGTTCTTTGTTTGAAAGTCACCGACTTAATAAAAATCGAGAACGACTTAAAAGAACGGCTGTCAAAAAGCCCTCAATTTTTCAAAAATGCACCCATTGTCGTCGACTTGGGGTCGATCAAAGAACGTGCAGATGAATTCAATTTCCTTAAATTTGCCACCTTGCTGCGCAACCTTCATTTGGTACCCGTGGGCGTACAACACGGCACCAAAATTCAGCACGAATCGGCAAAATGGGCGGGCTTCGCTGAATTAAAGGGCGGCACAATCCAGGCGTTACCCACTGCGACAAGCCTCGATAAAAACACAATAAGTGGAACAAGCACACCGGCAGAAACAACAAAAAATAATCCTCAAGCCACGCAACAAAACAACGAACAAACCCAATCAATGGCGGGAACCTCGTCGTCTGAAACAACACCTGAAACTATGTCTGAAACCACGTCAGACACGTTGCCGAAAAATAAAGCTTCCACCTATTCAATTAAAAGCATAGAATCAGCGCCAGCAACGCGTATCATTCGTCAAACTGTGCGATCAGGCCAACGTATTTATCACCAGGGCGGCGACTTGGTCTTGTTAGCTGCGGTTAACGCAGGCGCAGAAGTAATAGCGGATGGCAATATCCATGTGTATGCCCCATTAAGAGGGCGGGCATTAGCAGGCGGAAGAGGGAATACTGAAGCTGGAATATTTTGCTTGCATATGGAGGCTGAATTGATCGCCATAGCTGGACAATACCGGGTATTTGAAAATAAAGTACCGGCAGAAATGTTAGGGAAGTCTGTACAAATTTTCCTGGAAGGAGAAAAAATAATTATTGCATCACTTGAGTGATTTTTAGTAGCTTTTCACAAAAGAAGGTAGTAAAAGTAAGCAACGCGGAGAACAGGGTGCAGGGATTAAGCAGCATTCTGTATGTCTGCTTTTGTGTGTGTGTATTTTATTACTTAGCTTTAGATTACTGACTGAGTGAAGGTAGTCGATAAAATATTATGTGGGAAGAAATAGCAAAAACAGGTACAAAATGCGTTCGGCATTTACCAACCGTTTGACGAAGGAGGGATTGTGGCAAAAGTAATTGTTGTCACCTCAGGCAAAGGCGGTGTAGGGAAAACAACCACCAGCGCAAATTTAGCAACGGGCCTAGCAAAGCGTGGCCATAAAACTGTCGTAATCGATTTTGACGTCGGCCTTAGAAATCTCGACTTAATCATGGGCTGTGAACGGCGTGTCGTATACGATTTCGTTAACGTGTTGCAGAATGAAGCAAACCTTAAACAGGCCCTCATTCGAGATAAACGTTGTGACAATTTGTTTGTTTTACCTGCGTCACAAACACGTGACAAAGATGCATTGACGCCAGAAGGCGTTGAAAAAGTGTTAAATGAACTACGTGAAAATCATGACTTTATCGTTTGTGACTCACCCGCAGGTATAGAACAAGGTGCAATCATGGCGCTTTATTTTGCAGATGAAGCCATCATCGTCACCAACCCTGAAATTTCTTCGGTGCGGGATTCTGATCGGATATTGGGTATTCTGGCCGCAAAATCCAAACGGGCTACAGAAAATCAAGACCCTATCAAAGAACATTTATTGATTACACGTTATTCCCCCGACCGCGTCAATGCCGGAGAGATGCTGAGCATCACCGATATCCAGGAGTTACTCGGCGTAACACTGGTCGGCGTGATCCCCGAGTCCCAAACTGTATTGCAAGCGTCTAATTCGGGCGTGCCTGTTATCCACATGGATGACAGCCCCAGTGGACAGGCTTATGAAGATGTCGTTTCTCGCTTTCTTGGCGAAGAACGGCCTATGAGGTTTCTTGAACCGGAAAAGAAAAGCTTTTTACGGCGTCTTTTTGGAACTTAGCATAGTATTGAATTATGTCAATATTAGATTACTTACTTAGAAGAAAGAAAAAATCGGCAAATGTCGCCAAAGAGCGATTACAAATCATTCTTGCCGCAGAAAACATAAATAGAAAGGGCCCCGATTTTTTACCTCAACTTAAGCGGGAACTCCTGGAAGTAATCAGCAAGTATGTCGAGGTTAACCAGGAACTGATACAGGTCAATGTAGAGCGTGACAGTGACTGCGATATACTGGAATTAAATATTCCACTGAGTGACACAACGGTAAAGCCGACCAAAGGGCGGCAAAAAGCAGCAAATTAGCAGGCGATCCAGGAATAGGCGGGGCATCACTCGCTGCCGCCAACCATTCTACTCACTTGCCTCCATCTACAATGCAAAATACACGCTCAAACCCCACTCGTTGCGATAATCGCGCAGTTTAACCTAAATTATCCAAGCCCAACTGCCGTTAATAGAGTAACGGCGGTAAAACGTTTGGTTTGTTTTCGTACTAGTACACCGTCGGTGCCTTATCGTAATGGATACCACCGTCAAGTCTAAATAAAACAGCAATTAAGAGTAACTGAAAATATTATCAGGATACGTTATGTTAGACGAAGTGACTATGACCTCTAAAATATTCGACCAAGCTCGCGACCGTTTGGCGCAGGCCTCTGAA
>CAZWBV010000097.1:0-4456 GCA_964632225.1 uncultured Gammaproteobacteria bacterium
GCCTGGAGTTCACTTTGCTGTAAATTCATCTTTTATCGAGTTGGAAAACAATAAGCTAATGGTTATTTCGCCTGGTCCTTTCGAACAAAAGATGATCCAAGAAATTATTACTAAATACAGTACGGTTTACTGTGTCGCGCCAAATGCGCTTCACTATAAACATCTAAAGAGCTTCAATGATTTTTTTCCTACAATAGATATTTATGGTCCTTCTGCCTTAATTAAGAAACAACCTTGGTTATCTGAAAAAATATTAAGTCTGGATTCACTTAATGAAAAGCTAAATGGCCAGATTTTATTTTTCCCCATACTGGGTAACGCATTTTTAGATGAGACGGTTTTTTATTGCCGTCAATCAAAATCACTCATAGTGACTGATCTGTTGTTTAATATGAAGGATCCGATGCCACTGACAAGAAAGTGGATTCTTAGTCTTGTAGGCGCAAGAAATAAAATTGCTCAAAGTAAACTGGTAAAAAGCTCAACTAAGGATAAAGAGGCCTACGCACGTTCTGTAAAGCCGCTAAGCGAATTGGATTGCCAGCGAATAATTGTGGGTCATGGTCATATTGTCGAAGGGGCTGCTGAGATAAAGAAAGCTTTAGAGGCGTTGTTGGCTGTCTAGCTCGAAACTCTCACAGCGTGGCGTACCTCCGGCTCCTAGTCATCGTCCATCAGATTATAAACATTGAGATCAGATGCGACTTTAATTTTTCCCTTATAGCCCTGGTCTTTGACGATGTTTTTTATTTCATCCAGATTCGGCAGGGTAAAACCAGTTAAGTGCGTGAGTATCAGTTTTTTTGGATTTGCGGCTGCGGCGACTTCCCCCATTCTTATTGGTTTGGTATGTAGAGCACAAAATGCCGGTGTGCCGGTAGCGGGGTCGCAATCTGGTACCGTATCCATAATGGCGGTATCATAAAATAATAGATCGGCATCGCGTGAAATTTTGATCATGTTATCGCCGCCCATTGAATTTGTATCGCCTGAGTAAACAATACTTTTGCCATCGTACATAATTCGATAAGCAACGGCAGGAACCGGGCCGTGTCGTACACCGATTGATTTAATCAGCAAACCATCTGTTTCACCATCGTTATATACTTCTGTCATTGTCGGGTCGGTTGGGTCGAAGGGTAAATCCGTTGCCGTATAATTAAGTGTTCCTGCTTTGATTGCAGCAGGGAATCCGTTTAGATAGCGATAGACCCCGCCGCTGGCACCATAAAACCCATCGATAAATTCGGCGCTGGTGGGATAGGGTGCGATAGCTGAACCCGGTCCGAATATTTTAATCGCATCAGTGCGTGGCAATCCGGCGCCCCGTGCATGAAAGAACGTCGTTTTGATTATGGCGGGAATATCCGCAGTATGATCGACGTGTAAATGCGTCATTAAAATAATTTCAATGTCTTTGATATTTATACCGGATTCTGCCAGGCGTTGGTAAGTACCGCCACCGGCATCCAATAGAATGCGGGGCTTGGCATCGATCATAATCAGGTAACCAGAACTGGCTTTGCCAACAGGCATTGCCGCTGGACCACCGGAGCCTAAGACAATAACGGAAAATCCACCTTTGACCTGATTCGCAACGGTATCGGTATCACTTAGCACGGTTGTGTTATTGTTTGTAGGACTGTCAGTATTCGTGTTTTGAGTCGCTGAATCGTTATTGCCACCACATGCGAAAAGCGTGACCGATAGAACGAAAAGAATCACCAAATGAAATTTTACCAACATATTTTTTACCCTCCCTCCACTGGAGTTAACATTATTCTGTAGAACTCGTATTGTGTAGAACTTGTGTTCAACTGAATCATTTATCAATGAATTATTTATTATCAGCAGTACTTTCGTTGTAAGTTGCATGAGTTGCGTGAGTTGTTTAAGTAACTCGGTTATGATTACTATTATTGCTGGATTCAAAGATAGCGCTGTGAACAAAAAATTTCCAGTCTTATCGAATATTATTTCAACAATTAATGTTCTGATTTATACTTTAAGAAAATGTGTTAATCTATTGTATTTGTTAAGTATTGTGGTGGGTTTTGTTGTGGCGTATCGAAATCGGACCTTGAGAGCCGTGTAATGAAAATGACAAATCGAATGACTCCGGGTTATCTGGCAAGTGTTTTATTGGTATTGCTCTGTTCAACGCCTGCTGTGATATCTGCGCCCGTTGAAAAGGCGCTTCCCGAAAAATCTGAGCGCATGACAAATGCACGCATTGATAGTTTAGTCCGTAAAATTGACAAAAACGCAACAGGAAAGCCGGGTTTTTGGCGATTTACTGTAGAGAATATGACGGTCACAATAGTGACTGACGAAAGAGCAGATCGAATGAGAATTATTATTCCTATTGTTGACGCAAAGGAATTAGATGAAAAAATGATGTTTCGACTTATGCAGGCGAATTTTGACAGTGCGCTTGATGCCCGCTATTCCATTGCCAAGGGTGTATTATGGAGCGCCTATATACACCCTCTCAGTTCACTGGATGATAAAACATTCTTATCCGCAATTGGGCAGACAGTAAATTTATCCGCCACCTATGGCGGCAGTTTTTCTTCTGGCGCATTGATATTCAATGGAGGAGACAGTAGCGAATTAAAACGAAGAAAAATAATCGACGAATTAATAAAAAAGGGGATGGCGACGTAGTAGCTGTAGCTACTTACGTAATAGCTACTTAGTATTTCTAGATCGTAAACAGGTATGTTGTATAAAAAAAAATATCTAAATTGTTTTGGCAATATTTTAATTTTCTTTTTAATTTTTTGTGCTGACGTGGCGGCAGTTGATAAAATAGACGTTGTGATTGATGGGGTAAAAGGTGATATTAAAACGAATATCGTCTCTTTATTGAGTATAGAGCAACAAAAATCTATTGAGTCACTTAGCGACGAGCGCATTAAAAAACTCTTTAAAGAAGGCCGCAAGGAAATAAACCAGGCCTTGCAACCATTTGGATACTATAAAGCAGAAGTTACCTCTGAGCTAAAGAAAACGGCAACGGGTTGGAGAGCATATTATCTTGTTGATCCAGGCTCTGCAGTGCTTATTTCCGGTGTTAACCTGATAATTGATGGCGAAGCTGAAAACGACATCGAATTTAAAAAATATCGGGCAACATTCCCTATCGCAACAGGGGACCGGCTTGATCACACGCTGTATGAAAATAGTAAAACGTCATTGTTAAATCTTGCAGCAGAGCGTGGTTATTTTGATGCGAGGCTGGTTAACAATGAAATCAGACTGGATTTAAATAATAATTCAGCTCAAATAAAACTGCATATCGAAACTGGCCTACGTTATTATTTTGGCAGTATTGTCTTTAAGCAAAGCGCGTTTAGTGAAGAGTTTTTAAGACGCTTTGTGCCATTTAAAGAAAATGAGCCATACACGCTGGATAAATTTTTGTCGCTTGAGGACCGATTGAATGACAGTGATTACTTTAACCGGGTGGAAGTCAAATTAAGACGCGATTTGGCGGAAGATTTGATGGTCCCGCTGGAAGTCACATTGGTACCCAGAAAACGCACAAAGTACGTTGCTGGTTTAGGTTTTGGTACGGATACAGGCAGCCGCATAAAACTCGGTGTTGAAAGACGTAGAATAAATAAATTTGGTCACAAAGCAAATACAGAAGTAAAAGAATCAAAAATTCTGGACAGCATTGCTGTTCGCTATATCATTCCTTTAAAAAAACCGCAATCTGATCAAATTACGATTGCAGTTGGTTGGGAAAAGGAGGATATAAATAGAATTAAAAGTACAAAAAAATTGCTAAGTGCAAGTCATTCACGATTAAGTGGCCGCTGGCAAAAAACCTATTTTATTACTTATGAGCGGGATAAGTTCAATATCGGCGCAGACCAAGATGAATCGACACTGGTCATGCCGGGTATGACCTGGACGCACCTGAGAGCGAATGACCGCATCTATACGACATTTGGCAATCGTTTTGTCGCAGAAATACAAGGTGGAGCGGAAACACTGGGCTCAAGCTCCTCTTTTTTACAAGCACGTTTCGGTGCAAAATTCATACGTAAGTTATTTGGAATTGGGCGCATAATCGCGCGCGGTGATGTTGCCTATAGTGATGTGAAGGAATTTAGTGAATTGCCACCGTCGGTGCGTTTTTTTGCTGGTGGTGATCAAAGTGTACGGGGATATGGTTTTAATACACTGGGTCCTGTAAATGCGGACGGGGTTGTGGTCGGCGGAAAACACTTGCTGGTGGGCAGTCTGGAGTTTGAATTTCGTTATAATGAGAACTGGAGTTCCGCAGTATTCTATGATGTCGGCAATGCGATGGACGTACTGTCAGAAACACTAAAGCGTGGTACTGGCGTTGGGGTACGTTACAAATCGGTCATTGGTTTGTTTAGAATAGACTTAGCGTCGGCACTGAGCAAGCCAGGGAATCCGTGGCGTTTTCATCTTTCAA
>CAZWBV010000097.1:4466-6509 GCA_964632225.1 uncultured Gammaproteobacteria bacterium
TTATGAAACGCGGGATTATATTTCTCGCGCTGGGTTTAAGCCTTGTGCTTGTATTTGCTAGCGTATTATTAATGTCAGAATGGGGCTTACAACGCGTCGTTGGCAGCATTCTTCCTGAGTCGGTAAAAATAGATTTGTTAAATGGGCGTCTCATCGGTCCAATTAGCGCGGGCGCGATTGTTTATCGCAGCGATAATTCGACAATATTGCTTAAGCAGGTATCACTTGATTGGAATATATTTTCTTTGTTTACGTCTACAATTCATCTCAAAGAAATTAACGCAGCGAAGGTTGAATATACTGCAAAAACTGAAAAAAAAGATGCTGATTCGATTCAGCTCCCTGAAATCAATTTGCCCGTTAACATTGTCATCGATCGCGCTCATCTTCAAGCTATCACCCTCAATATCGGCAAGGATTCATCCGAAATAACTGAAATCAACAGCCTTAAATTAAGTGCATCGTTAAAAGAAAGCACGCTTCGCATTGGTCAACTTGAAATTGAGTCGCCTGACTGGGAAATCGGTCTAAGTGGTGATGTAACACTTAGAAATAATTATTTAACAGAACTCAGCGTCAAATGGTCGTTGGCGGATTTGAGTCAATATAATTATAAAGGGCAGGGAGTCATAAGCGGCGATATGAGCAAGCTAACAGTGACACACGTTTTAGCGGGTTCAGTGAGTGCACAGCTAAATGGTGTGATTATGAATCCGCTCAATAAGCCTGAGTGGCAAGCCAATATTGATATTAAAAATGTTATCTTCGCAGATTATGGCCTGGATTTTTCGTCAGGTCTTTCATCAGACTTTTCAGCAGACACTCCGAACACCTTTGAAGCACATCTTAAAAGCGAGGGTAATCTGCAATCGTTTTCTGCACAAGCAAGCTTGGATGCGCAACTTGGCGAGCTTGGCCATGTAATTACAAATTTTTCGTTAACGCATCGCCCTGGACAATGGGTGATAGAGCAACTTAAGTTAAGTCAGATGCCGATGGACGAAAAAGGTAATAAAGCTAACCTGTCGTTAGCGGCTGAAATTAAATTAGCTGACAATGGGCATTTTGATTTCAGTAAAAATAACATCGCTAAGTTAAAGTTAGATGGCGATTGGAAAGAAATATATTGGTCTATCGATTCAAAAACGACTCTAAGAAGTGACACTGGGAAATTTTCAATACACGGTTTGCCGGATCAGTATTTGCTGAATGTCGATGGTGATTTGCAAGGGCACCCCATAAAAGGTGTCGCTGATATCGAAATTGATGGCGACGCCATAAAGGTACAGAAATTAAAAATCAATTCTGGAAGCATGTCGGTGATTTCCAGCGGAATAATTACGGACAAGTGGGATCTTGATCTTAAAACAAGTATAGGTGATGTTGGTCAATTTTTTGCTGATGCAAAAGGTGGATTCATGTTTTCTGGGCACGTTTCTGGAAAACGGGAAACACCGCATATACAGCTATCAGCGATTGGAAATTTTCTTGCTTATAATAGCAATACCATAAAAAAAATAGCCGCAAAGGTTGATCTGGATATCGCAGATCAACAAACATCAAGCGTTTCCCTGAGCCTAACAGATCTGAGTATCGGCGGCCAGAAGATAGATACGCTGCAATTACTGGGTAAGGGATATATCTCGGATCATGTACTGTCACTGCAATCTGTTGCAGACACCAGTAATGCAAAAATTTCGCTTAAAGGAAAATTTACTAACAATAATTGGATTGGAAAATTAGAAAAAGTAAACCTTCAACACGCACCAATAGGGAAGTGGCAAACATCGAAAGCGGCAGATCTTCATATACAAGAGGAAGCGGTGAGTTTAGCGAATACCTGTTTATTTCAAGATAACGCAAAATTGTGTGGGCAAATCGAATGGAAAAAACAAAAAACCGCAAGGGGTAAACTGACAATCAACCAATTACCTTTGTCAATAATTCAAGCCTTATCAGGCAAAGATACGGGCAATTTGCAAATAATAGGCACTTTGGGTGGGCAGGCTATTGTAGACTACAATCAAAAGAGCAATCAAAAGA
>CAZWBV010000097.1:6609-9315 GCA_964632225.1 uncultured Gammaproteobacteria bacterium
CAATCAAAAGAGCAATCAAAAGAACAATCAAAAAAATAATACAACATTAAATGTGAATGCATCATTGGCACTGAGTCCGGGTAAATTTATTTTACAAACCAACGAAGGCGTTAAGCATACGCTTGATCACCTGGGTGGTGATGTTAATATGCAATTAGACGAAAAAGGGGTGCAGGGAAAACTAAACTGGGTATTAAACAAAGAGGACGAAGTAAAGATAAATTTTGGCCTTCCTGGTTGGAAGTATGGCGTTGAAACGCAGGATCAGTTTGTATTGGCCAAAGTTAAGTATAGTACTTCAAATTTGGAGTTTCTTTCCCTCATTACGCCAGGTTTGGAATATGCATCAGGTGATCTGGCGACGGACATTGATGTTTCCGGCACTATAAAAAAACCAGTCATTAAGGGTGTAGTTACCCTACAAAACGGGCTTGTTTCACTTCCACAAGTGGGTATTGCGCTTAAAAATATTGCGTTAAATGCAAATATGGGAAATGACAATTCGATATTAATTAAAGGCTTTGCTGAGTCTGCGAAGGGTGAGTTAAATATACGTGGTAAGGTCGAACTCGATAACCTGGAAAGTAATATTGAAAATTTTGATAAAATTAATGCAAATATTGAATTTACCGGAAAGGATTTCGAAATTGTAAATTTACCGGAAGCGAACATATTTGTATCACCGGACTTACAGTTACTGATTTCCGGAAAACGTATTGATCTGGTGGGGGCTGTTGTTATTCCGAAAGCGACGATTAAACCAAAAGACGTCTCTAATACGGTGTCGGTTTCAGATGATGTTGTCATTGTCGATGAATCAAGTGCGGAAAAGGAAGATACTGGTCAGACTTTGTATACCAGCGTCCGTATCGAGTTGGGTGACGATGTTCGATTTTCCGGGTTCGGCGTAGATGGAAATGTCGTCGGGTCAGTTGTGGCGGTGAGCGAACCGAATAAGGCAACAAGCGGCTATGGTGAATTGAATATTAAAAATGGTACCTATAAGGCTTTTGAGAAAAGCCTTGAACTCGATTTGGGGCGCCTGAATTTTATTGGAAACCCGATTGCAAATCCGAATATTAATGCACGCGCAATTAGAAAGTTAGATGATATTCTGGTCGGTGTGCAGGTGCGAGGTCAGTTGGTTGCGCCGCGACTCACTTTGTTTTCTGAACCGCCTATGGAAGACGCGAATATTCTTTCTTATTTGTTAGTGGGTGTGCCAGTGGATGACTTACCTGGAAATGGAGACGACAAGGGGGGGGGAGGTGAAGATAAAAAAACAATGCTAGTGCGTGCAGCATCGCAATATAAATTAAATAAGGCGTTCAAGCGATTGAGTAAACGGTTTGGTATAGAGGAAATCAAGCTGGAGTCGGGTGAAACTGCCAGTGACACATCACTTGTTATCGGAAAATATTTAAATCCACAACTTTATGTGAATTACAGCATCGGCATTTCAGGCGCGGTTAATATACTCCGACTGCGTTACAAAATTGGCAGTAAATGGATTTTGCAATCAGAGAGTGGTGAAAACAGTAGTGCGGATTTTTTATACACTTATGAGCATTAGTGAAGTCCTAAGCGCTACGGGTATATCTATGTTCCTCAAATAAATAATCAATAAATGATAAATAGATATAAAGAATACTGCATGTCAAAATGTACAAACATGCTATGGAAAAACAGGGGCGATTCTTTATCCGCGATCCACGTCCGCTTGCTATTCGCTGCACAAATCACATTTGTTGTATTGAGAGATATTTTTACCGGGGAGCTTAAGTTGTGGGCAGGCAGATTATCCTATACCAGCTTGCTAACACTCACGCCCTTGCTTGCTCTGATGTTTTCCCTGTTGAAAACCATCGGTGTTCATCAGCAGGCGACGCCTGTATTGATCGAGCTTTTACAACCATTGGGAGATAAAGGCGTTGCGCTTGGTGTTAAAGCAATTAGGTATATTGAAAATATCGATGTAGGGGTTTTGGGATTCATTGGATTACTGATGCTTATTTATCTGGCGGCATCAATGATTCAACAAATAGCGGCTGCGTCCAATTCCATTTGGCAGATTAAATCTAACAGGACAATATTACAGCGTTTAATTGTCTACGGCTTATTTATCGTTATTGGTCCCGTATTATTTTTCAGTGCGATTGCAATGACTGTCGTCGTCATGAATACCGAACTAATAATGGAAATATCGCAATTAGAAGGTATGCCTGCGCTTATTCATGTATTTAACCAATTTGTACCCTATTTATTTGTCGCGACAGCGTTGACGATCACCTATTATGTCATTCCAAACACAAAAGTAAGTTTTAAAAATGCACTCATTGGCGGTGTCGTTGCCGGCGTCATTTGGGAATCGACGGGTTGGTTGTTTACCGCGTTTGTCGTCAGTTCAGCAAACTACCAGCTTATCTATTCCAGCTTTGCAATTATCATATTGTTTTTGATTTGGCTGCATATCAGTTGGTTGATTTTTCTGGCGGGTGTGAGCATTACCTTTTATATGCAAAACCCTGATTACCTGACTTATTCAGCAGAGTCGCAGTACTGACAGATCGACGGAATCCAGCAGTATCATATTGAACACAGTACCTTGAACACAGTACCAACTTGAACACCGCAGCAACCTAAGAAAAGTATCAATCTTGAATTACTATGATATGCCCCCTATAATCCTAAATAAATCAGTTGAAT
>CAZWBV010000098.1:0-9234 GCA_964632225.1 uncultured Gammaproteobacteria bacterium
ATATGAATAGGGTCCACGGTACAAAATGACTATAAATTGATATAAAAACCAACAGTTTCTACTATTATCAAGTAGTTATGATCCAACAACAAAATACCCAGGCTCAATTTTTTTTGACCAATCACAACAGGTGGCAATTCACAACGTACGCGCCCTTGGGGGCATTGGCCTGCCCCGCAGCAGCTACGGTTCCCAGGCAGGCAGCCCTCTCCCTCCGAGTCTTGGTTAAATCAGCAGAAAAAACCACTGAGTTATAAAAGTCGTCACCGATTCACCGACATCGGGATTGGTTCTATGAACTTCAAATTTAATCGCATGACTTTCTTCAAGCTTGTAGTTGAGGCCGATGATATTGTGGCTTATCGGGATGATGCCCAGTAAATCCAGGTAGGTATTGTTGTTGTCAAAAGAAAGGTTTTCATGCCGATAGGTCACCGTTAATCGCTCTGTTGCCCTCATACCCAATTGCGCATAATATGCCGTCGTCGAATAGTCTTGCGGATTCGGCCTGACAAGCCTGGCGCGCCCACTTGTGTCATTGATATCCGGGTTATCTTCCGTATTAACGTAAAAATATTCAGCAAATATATAAAAACGGCCAAAATCGGATTTAAAATCGATACCGGCGGTTCTTTGTTCAAACAGAGACTCTCCAAATTCGACTAACGCGGAGTCAAGTGGATTCGCCAGGTTAACACGCCCGCTTTCTGCAATATGATTGCTCATGGCAAATATACCCAGTTCGCTACGGCCTTTGCCAAATTTAACGGAACCACGTGCAACCATGATTTTTTCATCACTTGGGTCGTTAGTATTTCTCACTTCGAGTTCCAAAGGCACATTAGTGGCATTGCCTTGTGTATCCAACGTGGCATTATTCCCCAAAGCAATTTGGTAACTCCAATTTTTACCTTTGCCGTCAAAATAAAAACCAACAACGTGAGAAGGAAAAATACCTTGTTGTGCGTCTTCAAATTCCAGAAACGAAGGGCGTGCAATGGTGTCCTGAATCAATGAACCGTGGTGAAAATTAGTATTCCACATTCCCAAAGGGGTATGAAATCGGCCACCTGCAACACTGAAACCATCAGATATCACCTTCTCTATATATAATCTCTCAACATCCACTTGAAAACCACCGCCTGGATCTTCAAATACAATTTCTGTAGTAACCCGACTTGTTTCACTGACTTCATGCTCGGCAAACAAATCCAGCTGACCCAAATTGAAACTGGTCGCACCATCATCACTGTCATTAGCACTCAAAGAGATATCCCCAAACAAACTGAACTCAACAGCGTAAGTCGTGTGACTGAAAACAATCAAACAAGTGATCAAAAAACAAACTTGTAATTTATTCATAAATTCTCCCTAAAAATTAGCGTACATTTTATTATCGTAGGATTAGGGTAGGCATGTAGGTGATGTGCGCGCGCGTTTGCGAAAGTGATTAAGTGATAGCACAGTTGATAGGTCAGCAGATCTTATAATCAAATTTACTGCGTACTTCATACTTAATCTACTTCGGGTACGTCAGGATATCCCTGTCGTACAACAACACGATATCAGTTAACGACAAGCGAAATACTTTTTTCCACACCTATGGAGCCTCTGATTAATCTGAGACGAATAAATTAACCAGGGGCTCCCTATTCCTTCTATTTGTATAACCTGTTCCTTTTTTGTATAATTTTTTGTATAGAATTGTCGAATTCTTATAGTGACTCGACATTGCCCGCTTCAGTCACCTTTTTAAACCAGTCAAGTGCATCAGGTAAATCACGGTCGTTGATTTTACCGTTTGAATAAATTAATGCCAGTTATTTTTGTGCATCGAAAAAAACTGGAGACGATTACTTGGCTTTCAGTTACCTTGCAAAGGTGATGACAAAGAAAAAATTCAAAGAGAGTATCAACGTAAAACAGGACAACCAAGCTGCCGCTTTACTTAACTTTAAGTTAAACAACTTTAGGTTAAACGGTAAATTTGACAATAACGGATAATCTATCTATATTGCTTTTTTCAAGGGCGTGTAAGGACAGCGTTTTTCTAGGAAGGAAGGATCAAAAGCCAATACTTAATTTTGTTACTATATAGTTATTTTGTTACTATATATATTTTGTTACTATATAGTTATATAATTATA
The DNA here is from genome assembly GCA_964632225.1 of uncultured Gammaproteobacteria bacterium. GTDB lineage: Bacteria > Pseudomonadota > Gammaproteobacteria > SG8-11 > SG8-11 > JAADIM01. Next base: position 2,148 of record CAZWBV010000098.1, read on the forward strand.
TTTATTTATTTAGTTATATTTTTTATTTTACGATTTGACTTTGATTCCTCACACTCTGATTCAATACCTAATTCGACTTGTTTTTAGCTTGTAGTTTGGCTTTGTTTTTAGCTTGTAGTTTGGCCTAAGTTTAGAGAATGCAGTATGTTGCCCAACTTGAACCCCACAACAGCCCGTCGGCTGGCTGTCAGATTTGTCATGTCCAATTTAATACTGTGGGTTGCCCTGATTTTTTGTTTTCCCACCGCAAGCGCAATCGCTGATGTCTTCGTTCAAATGGCCAAAATCCAAAACGACTCTAGCGCACAGTATTTTCTTGGTCGCCGTTATTTACGCGGACATGGTGTATTAAAAAGCGAAACTGAAGCAGCAAACTGGTTTTTAAAAGCAGCCAGGCAAGGTCATAAGAAAGCACAGTATGAATTAGGGCTTTTGTATAAAAACGGAAAGGGTGTTAAAAAAAATAATCAAACTGCGTTCGAACATTTCCTTGGTGCCGCACAACAAGAACACCCCGGTGCCATGTTTGAGTTAGGAAATTTTTATTTCTATGGACCGAATAAATCCCGAAATATAAAGCGCGCCTTGAGCTGGTATCGAAAATCAGCTAATAAAAAATATGGCGACGCGCAATATCAACTGGGAAAGATCTTGAAAGAGGGGATAGGCGTTAAAGCAAACAGGAAAGAAGGACAAAAGTGGTTAGATATAGCACGGGCGAACGGAGCGGCAGGGGCGGGTTATCCTATTACCGAAATTGACAAGCCCCAACCTTCTGTTAGATCATCCGTTCCTGCATCCGTGCGCGCATCCATTCGCGCATCCGACAAACAGGATAATAAAAAGAAGCCACCGCCTCCTAAGATCAACACTAAATTGCTGGATGATATAAGAAAAGAAGGCGTCGATACGCAATTCAGTATAGGTATGAGTTATCTGAATGGCAATGGACGCAACATACAACCCAAGGTTGCAGCACAATGGTTAAGGGAAGCGGCCAGAAATGATCATGCAGGTGCCCAATTTGAACTCGGTAAAATGTACCGGGGTGGTATTGGAGTGGAAAAAAGTGACGGCGAAGCTATCAAATGGTTTCGTAAAGCGAATAGCTGGGGATTTCTAAAAGCCAAAACGATGTTAAACCAACTAATGGAAGAACAGCTTGTCAACTATATAAAAGAATCTCCTGCCGGACCAGATATTAGACGGCCGGAACTTCAGTTTAAAGTTGGAACACTGTACTTGGAAGGAAAAGGGTTTAAGAAAAATCCCATTAAAGCAGCTAACTGGATAATCAAGGCTGCTCGAAACAAATATCCGCAAGCACAATACGAAGCAGGTAAGATGTATAAAAATGGAATTGGCTTTGTACAAGACTTGGTTAGAGCCAAATATTGGTTTGAACAGGCTGCGGAAAATGGAAATACCGATGCCAATAGAGCGCTCGCTTCATTGACTGCCGCTAAACAAATTATTAATGGCAAACAATCCTTACCACAGCCACTTTTGACAGAAGCACAATCAGGAGACCCGTCGAAACAATACAACGCGGCAATGACCTTGCTTAATAAAGGAAAAGAGGCTAAAACAAGTATTCAGTGGTTTACGCTAGCCGCAAACCAGGGCCATATTAATGCACAAAAACAATTGGCAACGATTTTTTCAAACGGTAAAGTGATTGAGCGTGATTTGTTCACTGCGGCTACCTGGCTAAAAATGGCGGCCGAAGCGGGGGATGCTGATTCCCAATATGCACTTGCTGACATGTACAAGAAAGGATTAGGTGTAGATAAGAGCAATTCACTTGCCGTCAAATGGTATCGTGTTGCGGCACGCCAAGGTCATCGCAGTGCACGTGGTAAACTGGGTTGCCAGATCTGCTGACAACATCCATTATTTTTCGAATTCAGTTATAACGCCTCTGTTCGGATAATCCTAAATAAACCAGTTGGATCGTAGCGACGCCTACATGGACGTCACACCGTTATACATAAGTCCGAGAATATTTATTAATCAATAAGTTATAAAAGCGACAAAGTTCGCCCTTTTGATCCACTTTCACCATAAAACAACATATTACAAGCGAATAGCTCTCTCTACTCCCAGACTTATGTATAACGGTGTGACAGGGATGTAGGCAAGGGGCGCTAACAGGACGCGGTAGCTTTGCCTCATTTTATCGAAAAATCTGATCGAAATGGTTTCCCCTCGCGACGGTTTCTATTCTCGGACAGCCTCCTAGTAGAAACAGCATTAGTCGTCTTCTGAATCATGCGATTTTTTGGACTTTTTCTTAGAACCAGAATCGCAGGTCGCCATTACACGGGCAGGACCGCCTGTGCCACCAATATGTTTAACCGCGCCTACGATCAAATAGCAGTCGTCACTGTCACTCGCGGACTTTGCAAGTTCATCCAAATTGGCAAGATTCTCAACGATAAGAATGTCACGTTGATAAAGACGCACATGGGCTGGCCAGGCATCACTCCAATTATCATCGCTGCCTTTAGCGCCTTGGCCTGAATCCGTGCTAAAACTGTCTGCTGCGATACCTGATATTTTCACGCCCTTCTTATTCATAATTTCAATGAGCATGTCGATGGACTCAGCAGTAAAACCAGGATGATTCAACGCATTAACATAACGAGATGCATCCCAATCTTCTGTTGCAGAGAAATAAAACTGATCCCAACCAAGCCGGGCGACAACCCAGACACCGTCTTTGATTTTATCTTCGACAGCGATTATGTCTGATGCACGTACGGTCGCACGGGATGAATCAGAAAAATCGGTTACGCTGGTATCCGGGCTTGGAATACCGCCATTTTTTGCCAATTCGTGTTCCACTCGATGAGCAACATCAATGAGAACAATTTTTCCCGTTAATTGTTCCGTAGTTAATTGATGACTTGCTTTGCGGTCGGCATTTGGAATCGCACCCTCTTCTAAACTCATGCTGTTATTAACATAATGATTTGGGCTATTGAAACTGGTTCCGTTGTGTTCCTGAATAAGAAAAGACGCCGAATCAAAATAACCTTGATTCGTAGCCCACTTATCTGTCGGGTACAAAATAGCCTGGGGATAAAAACCAGCAATAGGTGTGCTGTGTGCTATTGGTTTCGTCAAATCGGGTTTAGTCGGGTCACTGAACAAGGGTTCAAAAGTGGGTATTTCGTGCGTTAAATCTATAAACACTAACTCGGCCCGCACAGGTGTGACGAAGAGCATAATGACAATTGCGAAAACTCTAATGAAAACTTTAATACACATAAATTTCATAACATACAACCTCCATATTGACTGTAACTCCAACTTTAATCGCTCATATTCAATTCGGAGAAAAGTGTAAAATATTCCTAAAATAATATAAAGTACATAAATAGATAAACTATTATGAAAAAAATTCACAAATGGATAAATTGAAATTATTGCGATTGTTTTTGACGGTCATCGATCACGGCAATTATTCTGCTGCAGCCAAGCAACTAGCCAGCTCACCCTCGACGATCAGCAAAGCTATTATGCGCTTGGAAAAAACGATTGGAATACAGTTGTTTCAACGCAGTACTCGCCAACTGCGCTTAACGACTGAAGGAGAGCAATATTCACTGCAAATACGTGCCTTATTGAAACAACTCGACACCTGTGAACAGACTATCAAGCAACAAAACGATTTGCCTTGTGGGAAATTGCGGATTAGTGTACCAGTGTCGTATGGACGACTTTACGTGCGTCCAGTATTGAAATCGTTTAAATGCTTATACCCGGATATCTCGATCGAATTATCTTATGATGACAAATACATAGATATCATCGAACAGAGGTACGACATATGCGTACGAAGTGGTACTGTTTCCGACAGCCGTCTTGTCGCACGCCAACTGAGTCCGATTGATTTTCTGATTTGTGCGTCGCCCGAATATTTACAATTGCACAGAAGACCAAAATCGGCTCGTGATTTTACTAAACACCCATGGATACGTTTTCGATATCAACAAACTGGGCGTATACTGCCAATCATGATGCCAAACAAACCCGGCCACAAAGAATATGACCCAGATCAAACCTATGTGGTTGATGATGGTGAAGCCATGGCTGAACTCTGCGCGGATAATTTGGGCTTAACACAAATACCGCATTTTATCGCACGTCATTTTATCCATGAAAATAAAATTGTATGCCTTTTCCCAGCATTTTGCCCAAGTGGTCATGGTGTTTTCGTCATGTACCCTAAACGAAATTTTTTACCCGAACGAGTAAAGGTATTTGTCGATTTCTTATGTAATGAAGTTGAAAAACTGGGTGAAACGCCATTAGGCACCTGGGCAAAAAACGTTAAGCCTAAATAACTTAGTTGGATATATACGCTGGTTGTGGCGGGTATTTAGCTTGCTACGGTACGGCGGCCTTAAAACCCTCTGCGACAGGCATAGCAACTGACTGGTAACCCAACCAAGCTACGTTTCAATCGCTTTTTTTAGTTGTTGTTTTTTCGCTTCTCCAATCTCATTCCAATGCTTATTGCACAATGCGCCTTCAAATGAATACAGATAGTAACAGACGGGCAGGGTTTCATTTGGATGATTTTTTTTAATCATTTTATGCGCGGCAACAGCACCATAAAATTGCAACTCTACCTCAGAAAAAATACCCGCCTCGTTTAAGCGACCCGCTATTTTAATGCCGATATTTTTAAGATCGACTAACTTTCTACTTGTCGTCATAACCGGGTTGATACTCCTCAGATGGCGTTATTGCCTGGACAATATCAATGTTAACGCCATTAGGGTCTTTTAATGAAAAATGACGTTGCCCCCACTCTTCTGAACGAAGTTCTAAAACGACATCTAATGACTTATTGTTCGCGTGAGAAAAGGCTGAATCAACATCATTTACTTCTAAACTGAAAATCACGCCATCACCACTGTATAACTTGTGGAAGATATCAGGCTGTGTGGGTTGATTCGGTAGCATAAATGCGACTTGAATACTTGATTGTGAGACAAGATGCAAATACCACTCATTTTGAAAGGCAACATTAAAACCAAAGTTATCTTGGTAAAATATTTTAGCTTTGCCAAGGCTGTTAACGATAAATACAGGAAAAGCACTGTTAGGGTTAAGCATGTCTGTCTCCTTCTTCTTCCCACGCGAGTGAGATCGTTCTGTATCTGATGCGATGCGCAAACATGAAGTACAGTAAAAAGCATACAACTTACATAATGAAACACATAATGAAACACATGATGAAACACATGATGAAACAAGAGTATATAGCATGCCTACTGACAACAGTATGTCAGTAGACATTCAGAACTTCACTGCTTTTTACGCCTTATTCATATATACCCGTTGCATTCGATCTTAACGAGAGTAACGCAACTAAGGTGCTGAAAAATGTGTTCGCTTAAATTTCATCCCGTGGCTTGATCTTTTTTACTGTAAAAACACACGCTGCGATCACAATAGCGGACAATCCATACAAAACCAGTTTAATGTTCATTGGCAGATCGAGTGAATACCATACGCGTAATCCATCATTCACCAATAATAAACCAGCAATAACAATGATTAATGTAGTAATAAAATAGGTATTACTATTATTTCTAACCGAAAACACGGCAATAATGAGTGCGGCCAGTGATATTAATAATCCAAATATTGAAAACGTACCTGGCACAATACTCGGCGCTAAAGAAAATACCGCTAACGCGATAGCCAACCATCCAAAAATCATACTGAATTATTTTTCAACTTAAAATTAAACCACGCTCAGTTTTCTTGCTCATCTGGAACAGGCAATGAACATCAATAAATAACTCGTTACGCACCTCATATTCCGATGCCATGCTTTTTCCTGTAATGATATGTTAAGGCTAAATAGATAAAGTGTTTTACGGTTTCAATAGGCAATTTTCTGTTTATAGCTAAAATAATACTCCTATTGCCGTCGTAATTCAGTTCTGGATAGACTTCTTTAAACTCAGATACCAAGCTTGTTTGGCAATGGACAGAAATAGCGTATTTTTTTTCATCTGCTTGAATTTGAGACAGCCTGATCGTTGTGCCGCTCTTGGGTTTATGCGTTAAATAGCTGGGGTTATCCCATTTTAACGTCTCGTCAATTTCGCCGATTTCATCGTGTTCCTCGGCAATACAAAAAATCAACTCACGAAGTAACAACAATTTTTCACTCTTATTTTCTGGGAAAGCACTGAATAATTTCTCCACTTTTTTATTTTTAAACTTGTGATACTTCATTGGCTTCTCGATTATTTTAATATACCGGTAGCGTTATCACATCGTAAGTCCATTGATTCCCTTTTCCAGATCAATCTTGATATCATTGACCTCTTCTAACCCGACAGCAACGCGAATAAGTCCATCTGTAATACCAGCCGCCGCTTTTTCTTCCGCTGACAGGCGCCCGTGTGTTGTGGTTGCCGGGTGGGTAATTGTTGTTTTCGCATCACCCAGGTTCGCTGTAATGGAGTCTATCACCTTCCAGGCGGCTTCTTGTCCGCCAGTGACTTCAAACGATAACACCCCACCGTGTGCGCGTTGTTGTGTGTTTGCCAGCGCGTGTTGTGGATGCGATTCAAGTCCGGTGTAATTAACCTGTTTTATTGCTGATTGACCTTGCAACCAGCGCGCGAGTTGTAACGCGTTTGCACTGTGTGCATCCATTCGCAACTGCAGTGTTTCCAACCCTTTGAGAAAGACCCATGCATTGAATGGACTCATGGTCGGACCACCTGTTCTTAGAAAACCGTATACTTCTTTACCCACAATCTCCTCTGAACCAATAACGGCCCCGCCGATACATCGCCCCTGCCCATCCAGGTATTTTGTGGCGGAGTGAACAATAATATCAGCTCCAAATTCCAGTGGACGCTGTAACGCTGGGGTACAAAAACAATTATCAACGACTAGCAGACAATTTTTAGAATGCGCTAAATCAGCTAACGCGGCAATATCCGCAACGTCGGCTAATGGATTTGACGGCGTTTCCAGAAACAGTATTTTCGTTTCTGGTTGAATCGCTTGTTCCCAGGCGGATAAGTCCGTTAACGCGACAAATGTC
>CAZWBV010000099.1:0-9153 GCA_964632225.1 uncultured Gammaproteobacteria bacterium
AAAAAAAACGGCATCACATGCAGTTAAAATAGCGGGATCAGGTAGACTGTATTGAATATCAAGCTGCCCGCGAAGATTTGGAAACAGCTCCGCCACTGATCTGCCTGAAGCAGACCGGGACGTCACAATCTCGATCTTAACGTCGGGATGCGCGGCGAGCAATCGAAGCAATTCAGCACCGGTATACCCGGTCGCGCCGACGATGCCAACTTTAATACTCATAACAATCGTTTACTAATATAATCATAACAATCATTTACCAATAATTTTTTGCAGGAATCTCTGATGGTAAGGATTATTGAGCAAAAAATGAAGTATAAACCCAAACTAATCCAACCTAATGCGATCGCCTAAGGCCGACTGGCTCAGTATGCAGCACGGCGGTTATTTCATCGGCTGGCAGCGGTCGACTGAAGTAATAGCCTTGCACTTCATCGCAACTGCGTGATTTGAGATAGCTAAGCTGCGCCTTGGTTTCCACACCCTCCGCAATGACTTTGAGCTTCATGCTGTGGGCCATGGCGATAATGGCTAACGTGATCGCAGCATCGTCTGGATTAGTGTCGATATCACACACGAAGGATTTATCTATTTTCAAGCGATCTATCGGGAAGCGCTTCAGATAGCTTAATGAGGAGTAGCCGGTGCCGAAATCATCGATGGCCAGTTGCACACCCATCGATTTCAGGGCCTGCAAAGTACCAACGGTGTTTTCCAGGTCGCCCATGATCAGATTTTCGGTAATCTCCAGTTCCAGATAACAGGGATCAAGTCCATTTTGCTGTAAAATGTCGCCGATCATGCTGGTTATGCCCTGCTCCATGAATTGGCGGGGAGAGAGATTAATCGCCACCCGCAGCAATGGCAAGCCATCGATCTGCCAGGCTTTGGTTTGTGTGGTGGCAGTTTGAATGACCCACTCACCGATTGAAATAATAAGCCCGGTCTCTTCGGCCAGCGGAATAAACTCTGCGGGCGCAATGAGACCGAGCCGGGGATGTCGCCAGCGCAACAGGGCCTCTACGCCAAGCACTTTTCCTGTTTTGGGTTCCACTTGAGGCTGGTAGTGTAATACCAATTGGTTACGTTCCACGGCGTGACGTAATTCATGTTCCAGAAACAACCGCTCCCGCGAATGGACGTTCATTTCCTGAGAGTAATACTGGATGTTGTTACGGCCTTTTTCCTTGGCCTGATACATGGCGGCATCGGCGTTCTTTAACAACGTTTCCACATCCCGCCCGTCCCGGGGGAACAGGCTGATACCAACGCTGCCAGTAATGAAACATTCGCGGCCTTCAATCAAGTACGGCTTTTCCAACGCCTTACGTACTTTGTGAGCAATCGAGGTGGCCTGCGTTTCGTGATGAATATTCTCCAGAACAATGACGAATTCATCACCGCCCAAACGGGCGACCGTATCGATTTTGCGGCTGCTGGCCTTGAGCCGCATGCCCACAGCTTTTAACAGGGCATCTCCGGCAGAATGACCGAGACCGTCATTGACCGCCTTAAAACGGTCGAGGTCTACAAACAACAAGACAAGCCGCAACCCGTTGCGAACGCTGCGCTCAATCGCCCCCTGCAATTGCTCTTGGAGCAGGATTCGGTTGGGCAGTTCGGTGAGTGCATCGTGCGTGGCCTGGTACGCCATTTGCCGTGCCATGCGACGTGTTTCGGTAACATCACTGAAAACGATCACGGCACCCAAGACAATACCCTTGCGGTTGCGGATAGGTGCCGCAGAGGCGCGGATAGCCCATTCATCAAGGCCATCGCGGCTAAGCACGACACTGTGGTCGGGATAGGTGATACTACGGCCTGTCTGAAGACAGCGCAAAACGGGATAGGTTATCGCCTCACGGCTCTGCTCGTTGACCACACGAAACAGCGTATTGACAGGCTGCTCCCGGGCTTGTCTTCCCGTCCACCCGGTGAGCGATTCTGCAGCCGGGTTCATGTACTCCACCTGCCCTTGGGCATTAGTGGCAATGACGGCATCACCGATGGAATGCAGAATAACCTGGGCGCGTTCCTTTTGCTCTAACAATGAACGTGTCGCACTCACCAGATGGCGCCAACTGCACAAGGGGTAAATGAGGCTAAGGCTAAGTAAGGCAGCAGAAGGGGGGAACCATAAGGACAGGCTTCGCAGTAACACAATGCTGAAAACCAGCGGCAGGAATAGCACACCGACGCTGACCAACAGTGATCCGCCAGGCGGCAAGCGCGAATACAAAAACAGAGCAAACAGCAGCAGAGTCCCGGTTAACAGCATTTGCAAAGAGAGATCCAGCGGTTGCACAAACGTATTATGGCGCAGTGCGTGCAAAATATTGGCTTGAATTTCCACACCCGGCATCGCCTGGCCAAAACCGGATACCGGTGTTGGCAGGGTACCACCCAACCCAGCGGCAGTGGCACCGACCAACACGAACTTTCCGCGGAAAGTCTCCGCTGGCACATTGCCCAATAGAATATCGGCATAAGAAATCCGTTGAAAATGGCCAGGTGGACCGGCATAAGGCAACAAAGCACCATAGTCCCGCACCCAGGCGCCAAGCGAGTCAGGGTCTGGATTTTTTTCCCGGCCAGCAAGCATGGGGGTCACGTCGACACCCTCTATCTCCAGCATGGCAAGTGTAAGTTGCGACCATTTTGCCGTACCCAGGCCAGCTTTGAGAAACAAACGACGATTGATGCCATCCTCGTCTAACTCCACGTCGACATGACCGAGACGCGCGGCAGCCAACGCCAACACGGGGATAGGCAAGGTTTCCTTGATCTGAGCGTGGAGCTGCTCCTGTTCCGGCAGCACGGGAAGAACCACACGGCCGTGCCGCCGCAAGGCGTCTGCCAGTACAATATCCGCTTGGTGATCTATTTGGTCAGGCTCCGAAAAAATAATGTCAAGCGCAACCGCCTTGCTACCGGCTTGCTGGAGAATGTCGATCAACCTGGCGTGAACTTGGCGCGGCCAGGGCCAACGACCCAATTTTGTCAGGCTATGCTCGTCGATGGCGATAATGACAATATCGTCCGGCACGGCAGAGGCACCGTGTCTTAGGTAGGTGTCATACAGCACATAATCCCATTTTTGTAGCCATTGCGTATATACCAGCATGAGTGAAAGGCTGATTAGCCCCAACAATATAAGCGTCTTTTCAGCCCGTCTCCGTGAAGTGGACACAGCCGTCATAACAGCAACAGCAAGAGTGGGTAAAGTAACACCCCCCACGCCAGAGCAGGCTCCGGCTGTAGGCTGAGCTGCTGCACTGGGCTGAATAAACCCTGTTTACCGAAAGGGGTACGGCCAGCGACGCGCCAGAAGTAGTCGCCTGGATCAAGCGTCTGTGTGAGAGTCAGGTCGATGCCTTGGTGATCGGGAATATCGATCAGCGGTGCAGAAAAATCGCGCTTGGTTGACAACTGAAAATGAAAGGTTGCGGCAACCGCCGTCGATTCCCAGTGAAAAACCGGCTGTTGTTCACGTATTGTGGTATTAGGCGGTGGTGTCATCAACAACGGCGGTTCAACAGCCGCAACCAGCACAAACCGGTGATTGGCGTTCAAGCCTTCAAGCCCGTCAGCGTCAACCGCCCGCACTCGTAACAGGTAATCGCCGTCAGGCAGTTCAACAGCACGCAATGGTGGATCCGGCAGTGCCCCTACATCGACCAATAGGGCGCTCGCGGTGGCATTGCTGATCTGCACACGGTAAAACGCAGCACCGTCCATCGCCGGCCAGTCAAAATTCACTTGAAAGTGCGCGATATGGTCCGGCAGTCGTGATAAATCAGGCGGCGGCAATAGCGGCTTGGGCGTTAACGGTGGCCGGCCAGCATTAACCACCGTACCAAAGTGGGCGGGCACTTCAATTGTTTTTCCCACTGTGCCACTGACCGCAACGTGTCCATGGATCACTTCCGTTCTGCCTACTTGTTGACCCTCTTGCATCGCAACCCGTAATTCCGTGCCACGGACGCCAGTGATTGCCGCCGGTGTACGAATTTCAAAGCGTGTACCTTTTTTTTGTCCGGGGTTAACCCATGTTTCTATACGCCCACGGGGGAGGCGGACACGGGCATCCAATACGCCGGAGCTGCTATAGGTATTCTGCTCCTCGAAAATCAACAGGCTATTTTTTTGCAATAACAGCCGTGAGCCGTCGAGAAACTCCAGCAACACATTGCCGTTGGCGCCGGTAAGAATCTCGTCACCGGTAACCAAGGTGGCCCCAGGCTTGAGTGAAATAACGGCACCCGTCTGTGATGATGTGGCACTCACTTCCCCTGTCAGTTCAAGGACACGCACTGGTGCGGGTTTAACCTTCAGCCAGGCAAGCGGAAAACGTATCTGTGTACCCGGCGGAACACGCCTGGGGTCGGCAATGTTGTTCAGCTGTTGAAGTTTGTGCCAATTGCCAATATTTTCCATGTGTTCTTTGCTCAGATCCCACAAATTGTCCCCGGCTTGTACCGTGTAAACCCATTCTGCAGCTGTGGTGGTGGTTATCGAACTCAGGCATAGAAGCAAAGGCAGACAGAACAAACGTAGTGCGTTCGTTCGTTTATGGTGGATTTTGTTATCTAAACGAAATGCCCACATCTTGCAATTCATACTCCCAGGTCTATCGGTTATCTGTGGTTGGTGTTACATCAATATTAGTTGACGCACCCCGCCCCGTATTAGTTTTAGCCTGGATATTTCAAAATTAAGATATTCAACACCACCCTAATTGAAGGGTAATGTCTCGTTCCGTCGGTATAGATATATAGACGCCCTTTTTCTGTATGTCCACTGTTAGTTCATGTGTGGTTTACAGCAAGCTAAGCACAAGGGGCTGCTATTGCTATGTCCCCTTCACTCTTCATTTTGTAACGGCTTATCATTTTGAATAAAGGCTCTCATTACATACTTAACAATAACCTGAATCTGCCCTTCATTTAAGACAGACTTCCACGCAGACATGGTCGTACCCGGCAATCCGTCCCGAATGACCTGGGTCAATTCTTCCACAGTAGCTGATTTCATGCTGGCTGCGGTTAAATCTCTCGGGTTAGCGTCTAAAAAACTGCCAATCCAATTTTTACCGGTACCGTCTGCGCTATGGCAAAATGCACAATTTTGTTGAAACAATTGTTCACCTTGTTTTTCCTGTTCGTTTAACGACGCGATGACCGGTGCAATTTCATGCACCGAATACGGTGTCGCACCGGATTTGGCATCTACTTTCGTTGGCGTTTTATGAGAATAATTATTCCGCGGAAAAGACAAAGGCCGGGATTCCCAAATCGCACCCTCAGATTCGACACGCGCTCGATCATGACAAGTCACACAAGCCGACATAAAAAGCCGTTTTCCTTGCTGTAGCAGTGGCGTTAATTCGTCCCAGGGTCTGTCCAGTGGCACCTCGTTCAACGCGAAGGGAAACGCGGCGGCATATTGTTGATGGTTTTTCCAGCCATTTTCGACTGTATGGTATGTCGTGTTGATTTTTTTATCTATCATAAACTCCTGGCGGACAAAATCGACTACGGCTTCAATTTCCGTTGCATTCAACACGTGGCTGAACCCCATCATCGCGGTAGCAGGTTTACCCTGGCTGACCGCAATAATCATATCATCGCGTTTAAGCTGATCGGGTGACGTGAGCGTAAAATCACGCGGCGGCGGCGACACAAATGAACTTGCCAATGTGTTGGCATTTCCAGAATAGCCATGACAAAAATAACAGCGGAAATTATAAATTTTGCGCCCTAATTCATGCTGTGAAAGTGATTGGTTTTTTGTTGGGCTTCTTCCTGTTTTTAGACGAATGTTGGTAGCAATCGTTACTTGGTTGGACTGTCCACTGTCGTTGCCTGTGTTGCTTTTTTTTTCTCTTCCTTATTCTTAGCAATGCTGCCAGCAATGTCCTCAACAATGTTCTCAACACCCTTTTCCCCACTTTTTTCTTCACTTTTGGCAATGTTGGTGCCATCGCTCACATCACTAAGTTTTGAACCCGGTTTTGAAGAACCTGGTTTTGAGGTTTTTTCTTTACCGGCATCTTTATCTTTGGACAGCTCTTTGGACAACTCTTTGGGCAGTTCTTTGGAATCACTCTCAACTTGAATATAGGTCTTAAATACAAACTCAGCCACATCGGCAATTTGTTGGTCATTTAACACTTTCTCCCAAGCGGGCATCACCGTTCCTTTTTTACCTTTCTGTATGGAATCGAACAAACGTGGTCGATTAAATACCTGGCGAGAAGCATCACTGGTAAAATTTCTGGGGCGCGGCGTAATAAAGTGCGACCGGGGACCCTTTCCGTCTCCCTTCTTGCCATGACAGACATAACAATTATTTAAAAAGAAATCCTCCCCTTTAGAAAAATCACCGCTCAGGCCTTTGGGCATGGCCGCACTCATATCCACTTCGGCATGCGTGTCTGGCATTCCTCCCGGCATAGCAGGCATGGATGCCGTCACTGTAGCCGATTCATTTTGTTCTTTTTCAGGCGCGCTTTGTTTCTTCATCGCATCGTTACCTGTACTATTTTCCACATTGCCATTTTCCACATTGCCATCGCGATTACTCGCGGTGTCGCTATTATCCGCAATTTGCATGAATGCCGTGCGGATATACGCGACAACGGCTTCAATATCTGTCGTGGACAATCTGGAAGTAAACGGCATCATAGCCGTCCCTGGACGACCATTGGTGACAGAATCAATCATGCGTTGATGCGAAAGCTCAACTCTTGCGAGCGGCGCCGTAAAGTCTCGCGGTGCTGGATCCAGACCACTTCGAGCCCAAACGGCAGTGCTCCCCTTGTCACCGTGGCACGATGAGCAATTCTTTTTAAAGATCTCTCTACCTAATTCGTTTCCTTTGGTATTGACTGCTAATGCGTTGCCTGCTGAATTGCTCTCGCTGTTGGCACTTTGTTCGCTGTTGGCACTTTGTTCGCTGTTGGCACTTTGTTCGCTATTGGCACTTTGCTGGCTAGCGGCACTTTGCTCGCTACCGGCAATCACCTCATTACTGGTAACTTGAACAGGCACTTGCGGAAATTTCATAAAATTGTCGCGTATATAATCGACGACCGACGCTATTTCATCGGTACTCAACTTGCGCGTGTGAGACACCATGGCAGTACCCGGTCTGCCATTGGTGACGGAATCAATCATACGCTTGCGAGTTAACTCCTGCGTTTCCTGCGCATTGGTAAAGTCGCGTGGCGGCGGAATCATGCTTTTTACTACCCGCGTTTTGCCATTACCATTATCCCCATGGCAAATAGAACAGTATTTATGAAAAAGCACCTTTGCCGACGCCCCGGCGGTTGCAGAGGCAGATGCAGCATTCATTTTGCTTTCCGCCGCGAAACTTGTAGAAACTAACCCCGAGATTGACAGCAATAACAAACTGACTAATTTGAATTTGATCTTCATATTGATTAAACCATTTACTAAATTAAAATTACGTGTTGAAATAAAAAGGCGCAAAATCAGGCCTGGTTCTAACATTGCTTTAAAAATCCAGAAACCCTGTAACATGCCGTTATACTTATCTTATTACTATTACTGTGATTACTATGCAAAAATATACAAAAAACGGAAGTTAAGAAAACGGGTTGAAAACGCGTTTAATGCATTCATTCTCTTCACCCGACAAATAGCTTGATTTTATTACACAAAATTGTAGCTAGTAACAGAATTTTTCTGTTACAGTAGCAAAGAGGGTGAAATTTAACCAAGCGGTCAAATGGTCAAACTGGCCAACAAATTATGCAGATCCCAAATCATAAGATAAATATGGCCTGTATTAAATAGACTTTTAACAAACTAGTAAAACAATTAAGATATTTAAAGTTATAAATATAAAATTATTAAGTCTATACTTATTACTTACTAATACTATGTATATATAGGTTTTTACTAATCTAGCTCTCTCTAGATGTGGACTGATTCTAACCTTTATTTATCTCTCTACATTAAAATAAAAAGAAAATAATTATAAAAAGCTATTTAAAAAGCATATAGCCATAAAACCACACAGCGGGTGTTCAGATGAAAGAATATAAGGTCAATAAGCTGTTTTACACAGCCGTGCCTGTTATCTCACTCCTTGTCATCGGCGGGATCTGGGCGTCCACAACATTTGCCGAAGCAATCATAGGTGACCCGGTATTAGGTGCCAACGACCCCATTCTCGGCTCCAAACATGATTTTACTGGCCTCAACAAGCGCGCCGGGGTCACCGCGATGTCGGGCGTCGCATTTTCTGATTATGGCTATTCTTGTGTCTATTGCCACGTACCGCCTGAAGAAACCGGCGCAAATCCCGCTGATTTTGGCGGTATCACGGACTGGAATCGATTCGAACCGGCGACCGATAATTACAAACTCTATAAAAGCCAATCGCTTGATTCAACGACCCGCAAACCCAACCCAATCAGCATGCTGTGCCTGTCATGTCACGATGGCACGATGGCGATCGATATGGTGGTTTTCAAACCCGCCACATTTGATAGCGCCGCAGACAGGGCGATGCACATGAAAATCAATAACACGGACAGTATCGAAAACTGTGGCAAATGCCATAATGGTCAGATAGCACACGATATTACCGTTAAAATGCTTGGCACCGATTTAACCAATGACCACCCGATATCCATGCGTTATGCTGGCCTGGATTCAGGACGCGGCGGCGTGCTGGATATAGATTTTAGACCACCTGATCACCCGGATGGATTTGATAACGGTGTTAAACTTTATAATGGTAATGTAGAATGCGCCACATGCCATAATGTACATAATCCGGAAAACGAATTGCTATTACGGGCCGAAGCGGAAACACTGTGCTTTACTTGTCATTTGAAGTGAGTTACAAGTTCACGTTTAGTTTCAAGCATAAATAACACTTTTATATCCACTTTTAATTTCAAACATAAATATAAAGTAGTAAGATGAAACGGATTGCACCAGTATTTCCAGTATTTTTTATAATTATTTTTCTAGCCACCCTGCTATTTGTTGTTTCTGGTTGCAGCGGCGGGCCCCGAATAACACGTGAGTTCGTCCCGCCTGTCTATCCACCTCCACCTGAAATACCCCGATTTATTTATGAACGTACTTTTCGCTCAAGTCTTGATGTAAGAGA
>CAZWBV010000100.1:0-3010 GCA_964632225.1 uncultured Gammaproteobacteria bacterium
ATTAAATCAGTATAAAAAGGGTGGCGAAAAATTGATGCTTGCTGCACGCATAAGTGGAAAAGCAAAAACAGCCTTTCCAGACGGCCCGCCCGCAAGTGCACCGAGGGAAGAAAGCGAAGAGGACAATAAATCAGACAACGGCGACAACAACAACGAAAATAAAAATACGCTAACCGAATCAAAAGAAAATATAAACGTGATTGTCGTCGCAGACACAGATATTCTTGCTGATCGTTTTTGGGTCGGCATGCAAAACGTTTTTGGCAGGCGCATTGCGGTACCCCGCGCGAATAACGGCGTTTTTGTAGTCAACGCGATAGATAATTTAAGTGGCAGCAATGACCTTATTTCTCTTCGGAGCCGCGGAAAATTTTCACGGCCCTTTACCAAAGTTGAAGAAATACGTAGAGACGCTGAGCAGAAATTTCGTGAAAAGGAAAAATCACTTCGAGCCAAGCTAAAAGAAGCCGAAGACAAGCTTCGCGCACTTCAACAGCACAACAAAGATGGCAGTAGTACGTTCATGCTTAGCCCCGCACAGCAAAAAGAAATCACAGAATTTCGCAAAGAACAGGCTAAAACACGTAAAGAATTGCGTAACGTACAACATGAGCTAAAGAAAGATATTGAATCTTTAGGCTCATTGTTAAAATTTATAAATATCGGGCTGATACCCATATTAATAATTTTGTTTGCTGCCGTATACGGCGTTTACAAACAAAGATCAAGCAAAGCAGCCACTTAAAAAAACGTTATCTATGAAATCGAAAAACATATTAATACTCGGCGTAATCACGATAGCCGTTATTGTTGTAAGCATGGTTGTTTCAAACACCAAACAAAACAACGTAACAGACACAACAAGCGGAAAGTTACTTTTTGAAAACCTGGAATCGCGTATAAACGACATTAGCCAAGTTGAAATAGTGAAAGGCGAAAATAAAGCCTCTGTTTCAAAAACAGAAGGTGCGTGGGTGGTCGATAATAAAAACAACCGCCCAGCCGACTTGCAACAATTAAAGCAGTTGTTTTTCACTCTCGCTACGGCAAAAATATTAGAGAGGAAAACGAGTAAAACCCAACAGTACCCAAAGCTTAAAGTGGAAGATATTGACAGCGAGGGTGCAAATTCTATTTCGGTGACACTCAAAAACAGCGACGGCGAAATACTGGCCACTGCAATTTTGGGCAAACCCCGCCCCGCCAAAACAGCAGAGAGTATCGATGCATTTTACATCAGAAAAACAGGCGAGCCTCAATCCTGGTTGGTAACAGGAAAAATTAACCTAAGCGCAATCGATGCTAGCTGGCTGGCTAAGGATCTGATAAGCATTGACCAACAAAGAATTAAATCCGTTACCATTAAACACCCGGACGATACTCAATTAAAAATTGAGAAAAAAGACCCCTTAAAGGAAGACTTCACGCTGCTGGATATTCCCGCAGAAAAAGAAATAAGGAATGCAGCGACGGTAAACAATCTCGCGCTTGGATTAAAGGAGATAAAACTGGAAGATGTCTTGCCCAAGGAAAAAATTGAATTTGACGCCGCATCCACCACCAACACTAAATTCGAAACCTTTGACGGCTTGATTATCGATGTTAAGGCCATGAAAAAAGACAACATCTGGTATACGCAATTTAGCGCATCATTTAATGATGCCGCTGTCGCCACATTAAAAGAATTAGATGCTAAAGCAATCCAATTTTTGAAAAACCCGAATGAAGTAAAATCAGAAATTACAAAAATGAATGAAAAATTCAAGGATTGGCTGTACGTGATTCCCGGTTATAAAGCCGTAAACTTTCATAAGAAAATAAACGACCTTGCGAAAGATAGGAGATAGGGTAATTATTAACCTATCCCTCTAGTTAAATTAGGGTCCAATTGCATGGAATGGATTATTGCACCTTAATACAGCCCTGTTAGAATCCCCTGATGGATGTCTCTTACATACTGAATGATTTAAACGACGCACAACGCCAGGCAGTCTGCTCATCTGATCGAAATTTGCTCATTCTAGCCGGCGCGGGGAGCGGCAAGACCCGTGTGTTAGTACACCGTATTGCGTGGCTGGTGCAAGCAGAAAACATAACCCCTTTCAGTATCCTATCTGTCACATTTACCAATAAAGCAGCAAATGAAATGCGCGCCCGTATTGAGAACTTGCTGGATACGCCCACTAAAGGTATGTGGGTCGGTACTTTCCATGGGCTCGCGCATCGCTTGCTGCGTGCTCACTGGAACGAAGCCGGTCTGCCGCAAAACTTTCAGGTACTGGACAGCGAAGACCAGCACCGGGCGATAAAACGCATCGTACGCGAACTGGAACTGGACGACACGCAATGGCAACCAAAGCAAATCCAGTGGTTCATTAACGCCCGAAAAGACGAAGGACAACGCCCGGATAATATTGAACACCACAACGACCCTTACCTGAAACAATTGATAAGCGTCTACCAGGCATATGAAAATATGTGCAGGCGTTCAGGATTAGTTGATTTCGCCGAGTTATTATTGCGCGCCCATGAACTTTGGCTAAAACAACCTACCGTATTAGCTCACTACCAACAACGCTTTAGCAATGTGTTGGTCGATGAGTTTCAGGACACCAACACGATTCAATATGCCTGGTTACGCATGCTAGTCGGGGCAAGTGGCCGCATATTTGTCGTCGGCGACGATGACCAGTCTATATATGGTTGGCGCGGCGCACGTATCGAAAACATTCAAAAGGTACAAAATGATTTCCCGGACACCGGCGTTATTAAACTTGAACAAAATTACCGTTCAACAGGCAATATACTCGACGCCGCCAACGCCCTAATCTCAGTGAATACCCATCGTCTGGGTAAAAAACTTTGGACGGCAGACAAAAAAGGCGATCTGATCTATCTGTTCACCGCGTTTAATGAAATCGACGAAGCGCGTTTTGTGGTTAACCAAATCCTCAAACATGTGCAAGAAGGCGGCGCGCGATCTGAAACGGCCATCCTGTATCGGTCTAAC
>CAZWBV010000100.1:3020-9102 GCA_964632225.1 uncultured Gammaproteobacteria bacterium
AGAGGCCCTGTTACAGCTTAACATCCCCTATCGGGTTTACGGGGGATTACGCTTTTTTGAGCGTGCTGAAATTAAAGATGCATTATCTTATATGCGCTTAACGGCTAATCGATCTGATGACGCCGCCTTCGAACGCATAGTCAATACCCCCACCCGCGGCATTGGTGCGCGCAGTATAGAAGAAATAAGAATACACGCCCGACAATACGATATCTCCCTGTGGGACGCCGCCAACGCTATTATATCCGACAATCGCTTAGCTGCACGCTCGAGCAATGCAATCGCCGTATTTCTAAAGCTCATTGACCATCTGTCACAGCAAACAACCGATGTTTGCCTGGCGGACAAAGTCGAGCTAACACTAAAACACAGCACATTATTAGAGCACCATAAAAACGATAAAAATGAAAAAGCACAAACTCGCCTGGAAAATCTCGAAGAACTGGTTACCGCCGCCAGTCATTTCAGCTACGAAGAAAATGAAGAAGAACCGATGGACGCGTTATCTGCCTTTTTATCCCACGCTGCGTTGGAAGCAGGCGATAACCAGGGAGATCAATGGGAAGACTGTGTTCAACTCATGACCTTGCATTCGGCAAAAGGCCTGGAGTTTCCGTTGGTATTTTTGTGTGGTGTAGAAGAGGGCCTGTTTCCCCACGAACGCTCTACCAGTGATGACACGAAACTGGAGGAGGAACGGCGTCTTTGCTATGTCGGCATGACACGCGCAATGAAACAACTGTACTTTTCACACGCACAATCCCGGCGACTTTACGGTGCAGACACATATCCAAGCAAATCGCGTTTTATCGAAGAACTCCCCACCGAATTAACTCAGGAAGTCAGATTAAAGGGAAAAGTGACACAACCGTATCAACCAAAAAAACGCGCTTATGCTACGAGCAAAGTAAGTTCTTATGATGGCCTCAGATTAGGACAACGCGTATCACATGGTAAATTTGGTGAGGGCGTCATACTGCAATTCGAGGGAGAATCAAGTCAGGCAAGAATTCAAGTTCAATTTGACCATGCCGGAAGTAAATGGCTGGTTATGTCTTATGCTAACCTACAAGGCATATAATATGAAAAAAATAATGTTATTGTCAATAACGCTACTCTTGTCGTTCACCGCATTAAGCTGCAACCAAAGCCAGGAAAGCAATAAACAGCGTGCATCCACCGCGACAGAAAAAGCGACGTCACCACCCACAGAACAAGTATTTAACTGGAAAATGGTGACAACCTGGCCACCTAATTTTCCAGTGTTCCAGGAAGGCGTTGAGCGCTTTGCGAATGACGTAAAAATCATGAGTGGTGGCCGTCTCAATATAAAAGTGTATGCAGGCGGCGAATTGATTCCGGCATTACAAACGTTTGATGCTGTCTCACAGGGCACGGTTGAACTCGGACATGGTGCTGCTTATTATTGGGCAGGTAAAATTCCTGCAGGGGTTTTCTTTACATCCGTCCCCTTCGGTTTAAATGCACAAAACATGACGTCCTGGTTATACGCTGCGGGTGGGTTGGAATTGTGGCGAGAATTATACAAAGAGTATGGACTGGTACCGTTTCCCATGGGAAATACGGGCGTGCAAATGGGGGGCTGGTTTAACAAAAAAATCGACTCACTGGCAGATATCAAAGGCTTGAAAATGCGTATACCCGGGTTAGGCGGCAAGGTACTGGCAAAAGCGGGCGGCGTACCCGTTCTATTGGCGGGTGGAGAAATTTATACTGCGTTAGAGCGTGGCACTATTGACGCAACCGAATGGGTTGGCCCTTTTCATGATGAACGACTCGGCTTGAATCGCGCGGCGAAGTTCTATTATTACCCCGGCTGGCATGAACCCGGTTCAGAACTGGAATTGCTAATAAACCAGAAAGCTTACAGTCAATTGCCGGAGAACCTGCAAAAAATCATAGAAACAGCGGCACGCGCCAACAGCATGTGGATGTCTGCGCAATTTGAAGCGCTCAATATAAAGGCACTCAACACGCTCCAAGACAAGAATGTGACTATATTAAAATTCCCGGATGATGTTGTACGCGAACTACGCCGACTATCTGAAGAAGTCTACCAGGAACAAGCCGCTAAAGATCCAAAATTCAAAAAAATCTATGACGCATTCAACGACTACCGGGTAAAAGCACTCCAGTGGAGTAAGTTGTCGGAAACGGCCTACCAGGAAGCATTAATGTTGAAATAGACCTGTTGGGGAGGGGTTAAATCGAATTTAAAATCCCTGCAACTCATCCATCAAATTAGGCAACCACAGCGTTACCTGAGGAAACCCCAGCAAAATAACAATAGCCGCTAACTGAATAACAACAAACGGTACAATGCCGCGATAAATATGGGTAATTTTAATCGTCTCAGGTACGACCGCCTTGAGATAAAACAATGAAAAACCAAACGGCGGGGTTAGAAATGAAGTTTGTAAATTAACCGCAATTAATATCGCAAACCACAGTAAATCTATATTAAAAAATAATGCAATGGGAGCCAGAATAGGCACAACAATAAAACATATTTCTATGAAATCGAGAAAAAAACCTAATACAAATATAAGCAACATACTCACTGCGATAAAGCCCCACATCCCTCCTGGCAAATTAGTTAAAAATTCATGCACTAACGTATCGCCGCCCATACCCCGAAACACCAGTCCAAAAGCCGTCGCGCCAATCAAAATGAAAAAAACCATGCTGGTGTAACGTGTGGTTTGCTGCATAGATTCTTTTAGTTTATCCAATGTGAATCTTCGATGGACTAACGCAAGAATGATCGCGCCCAATGCACCAAATGCGGCTGATTCCGTGGGTGACGCAACACCAAAAAATATAGAGCCTAAAACGGTCACCATTAATATCAGCGGGGGTAATAAGCTTTTTGCAATCCTTGCGAAAAATAATGCGTCATACGCTGTGTCTGCATTTTTGATAGCTGGCGCAACGCCGGGCTTCAACCAGCTAATCGCTAAAATATAGAGTATAAATAGAAAGACCAGTAATAAACCCGGTATCACTGCCCCGACAAACAAACGCCCCACAGGTACGCCAATGACATCACCAAGCAATATGAGCACGATGCTGGGTGGAATAATTTGACCCAGCGTTCCGGAAGCGGCAACCACACCGGTCGCTAATTCCGGTTTATATCCATGTTTTAACATCGCGGGTAAGGCAATAATACCCATCGTAACAACGGTCGCACCGACAATACCGGTCGTTGCCGCCAATAACGCACCGACCGCAACGATCGACACCGCCATGCCGCCGCGCAGTCCGCCAAACAGTTCCGCCATGGACTCAAGCAAATCCTGAGCCAAACCCGATTTTTCTAACACAATCCCCATGAATATAAACAACGGAACGGCTAAAAGGGTAAAGTTGGTCATAATACCCCATATACGCAGAGGCAATAACGAAAAGAAATCCAGACCCAGTGCAACACCACCAAATAAAAACGATACCGCACCCAGTGTAAAAGCCACAGGGTAGCCCATGATCAACAAAATCATGATGACGGCAAACATGACTAATGCCCATGCCTCCATCAGCTTTTATTCGTTTCCAGGTCGAGCACAATCAATACATTGTGAATAATGGAGGCCACACCTTGTAATAGTAAAAATAGAAAAGCAACGGGTATCACCGACTTCAGTAAATAACGATACGGCAAGCCACCCGGGTCTGGCGAACTTTCTGAAAATTGAACTGAATTGGCGACAAAATCTATTGAACTTATAATAATAAGAATACAAAAGGGAACAAGAAAAACAACGGCACCAAAAATATTAACCCAGGCAAAACGCTTAGTTGTCATCCACTTGCTGTGTGAAAGGATATCAACGCGCACGTGACCATCGTATTTGAGTGTATACGCTCCACCCAATAAAAAAATCAGTGCAAATAAATGCCATTCTAATTCCTGCAAGGCAACCGATCCCTGTAAAAATATAAATCGCATTGTCACGTCATAACAGACCAGCAACACCATCACAATAACCAGCCAGGATGTCGCACGACCAATCGATTCGCTCAAATTGTCAATATAACCGGCGAGCTTGATGAAATATTGCATAATAATACCGCAGACGGAAGGTCAGAGAACAATGTCTGCTAATATAGAGTGATAAACGTTAGTTGTAAAAAGATATATGAAAATAAGTAAATACAGTGATGAGAAAATTATTAAATCATGGGAAACCAATGCAAACTCTTGGATTTCTGCAATTCGAAATAATGAAATTGAAAGCAGATTACTTATAACAAATAATGCAATAATAAATGTTGTCATTGAATGCAATCCTAAAACAATTCTCGACGCTGGCTGTGGAGAGGGCTGGCTAGTTAGAGAGCTAGAAAAACTAGGAATATTTTCATTAGGCATTGATGTTGTTCCAAAATTTATAGATTCAGCGATAGAAGAAGGTACAGGAAGGTTTAAAGCTATTCCCTACGAAAACTTATCTTACGAAATACTAAAAGAAAAATTTGACGTGGTTGTTTGCAATTTTTCTTTACTTGGTAAAGAGTCAGTCATCGGTTTGTTTGAAAATGTGCCATCGGTACTTAATGAAAATGGTTTATTTATTATACAAACAATGCACCCAATAGCTGGCTGTGGTGACAGAGAATATAAAGATGGCTGGCGAGAAGGCTCCTGGGTTGGCTTTAGTGACAAATTCAAAGACCCTGCGCCTTGGTATTTCAGAACGCTAAAAACATGGAAACTGTTGTTTCTAAATAATGGGTTCACCATTAACAAAATAATTGAACCTTTTAACCAAAAAACACAGACTCCTGTATCAATAATATTTGTCGGAGTAAAAAACAGCTAAAATTAAGTACAACTTTATAGCGGTTTTGCCGCGCCATTCTTCTCCTGCTGTTCAAAAACAGTTGGAGATTCAATGAAAACATATTGCGCGTTCCAGTGCACTTAAAACAAAAATGGGTGCCAGAGCACACTGTTATAAGACCGCCAGGCTGTGGCGGGCAGGAAAGAATTGCCAAATAATTCCGGCAAAGAACAAAAAAGCGCAACAGATTTTTTAGAGACTCTCGTCCTGACGTCAAGCAACAGGATGAAGGCTGGCACCGCGTTGTTTTGCCACACTGATTTTTACATTAACCCGCCTGTTTAGAGAATTGGTAATCATCATCAGCTTATCAATCGTAAAGCGGGAAAGCTCTGCGTTACGAATACGGGAAAAATCACTGTAATTGTAGCCTGTGACTTTTTCTGCCGCTCTAACGGAAAGTTTTTCTTTATCGAGGATACGAATAATTTCAGCGGCCAATAGAGCTTTTGTTTGCTTTACATCCGCATTTTTTTCGCCAAGGTCATGAAAAACATTTCCACTCCCTTTAACAATTTCCAGTTTTTCACTCATTTCAATAACTCCTTTAATTGCTTAATACGGCTCTTGATAAGGGCGACATCCTCCTTCGGGGTCTTAATGCCTGTTTTCGATTTTTTCTTAAAGGCATGGACAACCCAAATATCGTCACCAATTTTTAAACCATAAACAGCGCGATAAGTATCGGTGTTGTAACGTTTCGTGATTTCAAAAACACCCGTGCCCAATCCAGTCATGGGTTTAGCACTATCAGCTTTTGACCCCTCTGCCGCTATAGTCAGAGCCGCCTCCATGGCTTCACGAACGGTAGCAGGAAACTTTAGAAAGTCCTTTTTTGCAGCCTTAACCCACGAAATATTACGCGTATTTCTAGTCAATCGAGTCTCCATACTTACAAGATAATGTTGGCATATTTACCAACATCTGTCAATAAAGTAACGTTCTGAAACAGAAAAATTTAAGCGCATATTATCTTATAAATCATATGGATGTATGGTTTTTTGAGTTTTTATATCTTTTTGGTAAATACCCGCATAAGGATAAAAACCATCATAATAATGCTATAAGGCCGCTTTCCTCGCGACCCGTACATGAGGTTATTCAAAAACACACATTTAAAACTCATGTGCGTTGGTAACGATCAAGCCGTAATTGATTTCGGTAATTTCTCCATTGATCTCCATATCACGAGCAATGGCATCATAGTCGATATAGTA
>CAZWBV010000101.1:0-9090 GCA_964632225.1 uncultured Gammaproteobacteria bacterium
CTTTAGGTTCAGTGCATTAGACGTCCGCAGTAGATCCAACTGATTTATTTAGGATAATCCTAAATAAATCAGTTGGATCGCAATATTATCCCTGTATCGACCAACCTGATCTAATACCTGAATTGAATCAGATATCTGTATTGCGGCTGATACTTAGTAGAAGTACACTTAGGGTAAGTTAATGGTATAGAACAAGAGGAGGTAGATAATAAACGGTAAGTATCGGAGCGAAAATTGGCGACAGCCTAATACGATATTAATTTACCCATCGCCTAATTGATAAAAAGAATATAACCGGGTTTACTTTCTGATAATTTTTTGGTCCACCTTCGCATTTACTTTGGTCCACGCGTAATGATACAGGGCTTGGCTTTCAGCCTCGTTTGCAACAGCAGCAGATTGCGCATCCACTTGTGCCTTCATTGTGACAACAACACCAATACCCACAAGTACGGCTAATATCAGGAAATAGTCTGGCTTCCATTTGTTGGTTCTCACAATGGGTCACTCTTTTAGTTATGTTCCTGCTACACCCCGTTTCGTTTTGTAGCAAGGAAGGTTAACGTCAACGACCTACCGACACAGCAGGTCTGTCATTAATATTCATTTATTTTCCAGCGGCTTACTTTGGACTTACCTAAACTTACTTAATAGCCCTAAACTCACTTACATAGTGGCCCTAACAATGACCTGTATTGATTAGTCCATCACGTCATTATGTGATCCACGACACATTCTGATCATATCTTGGCCTAAAAAATGTGAACCAGTCCCCATTATTGATTTGTGATAGAAACCATAGGGAATCCACAATATTTTGACACTTACAACAATAATTCAATGAGTTACACACACAAGTTAATGGAATAATAGCAAGTTGAGAATTAACGTCTTAACATAACCAGGTATCGCGAACGCGAAAAAAGACACTGGTAAAATTAATTTATTCTAGACTTATTCTATTTAGTGATTTGTTAATCATGATTTATTACGTGTCACGAGTTTGGCGACACCTTCAATCCAATAATTAAATCCATCACATTCGTGCCAGTCGGGCCAGTCTGTATTAATGAACCGACCGTATCCAGATACGTGCCGGCATCAGCACGCCGCAAATAATCTCCCGCATTCATTTTTTCGCGTAATCCTTTTTGTATCGTCTGACCATCGACAATGGCCCCCGCATCCTCTGTTGGTCCATCCGAACCATCTGTCGCGGCAACCAGTATCGAAATAGTCGGATCACCGGCTATCTCACATGCAGTCGCTAATGCGAAGTGTTGATTACGTCCACCACGACCCACTCGCGCTGGTAGCGTGACGGTGGTTTCTCCTCCCCAAATATAAACACCTGGCTGCCCATAAATGAGTGCATTGCTAATTTTCTTCACGGCATCATCAATGTCTCCCTGAATAAAGCCGTCGTTCAGGTAAACCGGATACCCCAGGTATTTTGCTTCACGGCTCACGGCCTTTTGCGCGCGCCAATTATCTGAAATAACCTGAACGTCAATGCGTTTAAAACATTCGTCCGACAGGACTGTCTTTGGTGGCGAATGATTAACTATTTTTTCCAACCAGACTGGTAATTTGAGCGTCGCGAGTATATCGCCTGAGTTTGCATCTGCAACGAGTAAACCGGAACCAATTACGGCGGGATCGTTTTCAGGGACATCCGATATCAATAATACCGTTGTCTTTCTGTTGCCCAGCATCGTTGCCAAACGCCCGCCTTTAATACACGACATCGCCTTTCTCACCGCATTGATTTGAACTATATTTAAACCACTGGCCAATAGCCATTGATTCACTTTTTCTAAATCTTCTGCAGTGATCCCCTCTGGCAGGACTTCGACCAAAGAAGAAGCACCACCCGATATCAAAAATAGTAGCTGACTTTCTACTGGAGACTGTTGTATAAAATCGATCAGTGCACGTCCCGCCTGTAAACTTCGCTCATCTGGAAGCGGATGACTCGCTTCGAGCACCGTGACGCGGCGAGAATCAAATTCATTTGAGACACTGTAGTTATATTTATTAATCACCAGGCATTGATAATCGCGCGGCCCGAAAACATCCGCCGCACCCAACGCCATCGCCTCAGCCGCCTTGCCTATCGAGACTATGTGCACGGGTTTTTCAAATGTTTTGTTTGATATCGGATAGCGGACAACACGGCGACCATTAACTGACCGCAGCGCGGCTTTATACAGTTGTAAAACAACGGAATGTCGTTGATCCATGTCCATTTCTCGGCACAATATGCCTGATTAATAACATCCAGATTTGGTCGATAATATACAGTAGACTATAAACCTAAGTAAATCAGCTGAATCGACTGCGGTCATCTAATACACTGAAGATACAAAATATTCAGGTTAGTTTCCAAGGGGATTTTGAATATGGTTAGTACTCAAGCAACCAAAAGACACACAATGACCAAACTGGCTTCTGGCGCACGTGCGCCTGGTACACAAACAGTGCTTAAACTGTTCGGTGCCGCATCCTGCATTGGTGCGCAAGATACACGCTGTGATATGGGTCCAACAACGATTCACGCCAGTGACTTGCAATCACGACTCCGCCAGGTCGGTATCGACGCTGTATGGGAAAATACCCTGCGTCCCAATGCAAAAAAATCTGAAGAAGACGCGATCGTCGATTTGTGTACTCAATTGGCGATAAACATCAGTAAAACTGTTGAAAACAAACAGCCATTTGCCGTCATCGGTGGTGATCATTCCTGCGCGGTGGGGACCTGGAGCGGGGCCGCCAATGCGCTTAAGGCGATCCACTCGGACAACAAACATCCTTTGGGGTTGATCTGGGTTGACGCACATATGGACAGCCACACCCCGCAAACCAGTGTTAGCGGCGCCTATCACGGCATGCCATTGGCCTGCTTGTTAGATAAAGGCCTACCCGCGCTACGCAATATTGGCACTCAAGGTGCGAAATTATTACCTGAACATGTTTGCCTGGTGGGCGTCCGCAGTTACGAAGCAGCCGAAGCCTCATTATTAAAACAACTGGGTGTGCGGGTATTTTTTATGGAGGAAGTAAAACAACGGGGACTGCGTGCCATAATGGATGACGCGTTGTCGATTGTGAAAAACACAGCAGGTTTCGGTATATCTATCGATCTCGATGCAATTGACCCGGTCGACGCCCCCGGCGTCGGATCACCTACACAGGATGGATTGCAAGCAGAACAATTAATAAAATGCCTGGCTCACATAATTAAACAAAGTGCTAAACAAAAAAACTATATTGGCGCAGAAATAACAGAATACAATCCTTTTAGGGATGTGAATAAGAAAACCGCCAACCTGATAATCGATTTAGTCTGTGCGACCAGCATAAAAGACTGGCTGTAAGAATAGCGATGAACAAAACGATTGAACTAGAAGATAACTATTGCGCATATAACTACAAACCATTACCTGTTGTACTGGTTAAAGGTGAAGGTGTTTATGTTTGGGATGACGACGGCAATAAATACCTGGATATGATGAGCGCGTATTCCGCTGTTAGCCATGGACACTGCCATCCACAACTTATAAAAGCGCTCACAAAACAAGCCAATGAATTAAACATTGTCTCACGCGCATTCTACACGGACAAACTGGCGCCTTTCCTCAAAAAGGCCTGCCAACTGACCGGACAAGATAAAGCGTTGCCAATGAACACCGGTGCTGAAGCGGTAGAAACAGCACTTAAGGCAGCGCGCAAATGGGGTTACCAAGTAAAAGGCATTAAGCCTGACCAAGCCGAAATAATAGTTTGCGAAAACAATTTTCACGGCCGCACCATTGCCATTGTCGGCATGTCATCCGAACAACAATATAAACGGGGGTTTGGTCCGTTCCCAGCAGGATACAAACGCATAGAATTCGGCGACGCCGATGCACTAAGCGCCACAATCACAGCAAATACCGCTGCGTTTCTGGTTGAACCGATACAGGGCGAAGGCGGCATCATTGTACCGCCAACAGATTATCTCGCCTCTTGTGCACGTATTTGTAAAGAAAATAACGTACTGCTTATTTGTGATGAAATACAAACCGGATTAGGCCGCACCGGAAAATTACTTGCATGTGACTACGATCACGTTAAACCAGATGGTTTGATTTTAGGAAAAGCACTCGGCGGCGGACTGCTACCCGTTTCAATGTTCCTGGCGCGCAAAGACATAATGGATGTATTCACCCCTGGCGACCACGGCAGCACTTTCGGTGGAAACCCACTGGCATCGGCAGTGGCATTAGAAGCACTGAATATTATTGAAAAAGATCAGCTCGCCGAACGCGCCTTTGAACTGGGCCATTATTTTATGCAGGCTCTCAGCGCAATTGACAGTGACCTGATAACAGACATAAGAGGAAAAGGCCTGTTAATTGGCATGGAAATCGACCCAACAAAAACAACCGCTCGATCCATTTGTGAAAAATTAATGGCAAAAGGTGTACTCAGTAAAGAAACCCACGAAACAATCGTTCGCTTTGCGCCCCCACTGGTGATAACAAAAGAACAAATCGACAACGCAATCAAGGCAATTAGAGACGTCATGTAGCGCTCGCGATTGGCTGTGCTCAATCCCTAATTTAAAAGCAACCACTCTGAATATCACCGGAAAAATTCAAACAATGATCAACGCGTTGGCGTTGTACTGGATTCAGTTCATCAAGAGAAAAATATTGAAATTCAGAATGCTCTTCGCTAAGGATGATTTTTGCGTCTTCAGGAAGAGTACATCGAAAAATAAATGCATGGGAATTTAACGTACTGTGATAATAACTTCCTGTTAAAGATATCAGCGTGACTTGCACGCCGATTTCTTCAAAACATTCCCTGTGCAGTGCTTCAAAAATAGATTCACCTGGGTCGAGTGCACCGCCCGGTAAACCCCACCCGAAATTGCCATACGTCGCTTTTAATTGAAGTAATTGGTTTTTATTATTAGTAATGACAGCATGTGAACTCATACGAAATGTATCATTAAATCCCATACTGTTTTCCTCAGTGCAGTGTGCCGAACAAAACGACAGCCTGCTAACTACAATTAAACGTGGTTGATCGAATTTGAAATATGACGGGTTTATCTATTTTTGACATTATTAAAAACTGATAAGGCTGTGTTAACGCGGTTGTGACGACACACCCGCCCCCTGGCACCTGCTCAAGCAAATTTATGTTAACCTGAGTATCTAATTCAACAATGCTTTCTATATTAATTGAAAAACCACCCGTGTTTCTCGAACCTAAAAACAGTGCTAATAGCTGATTAGCATTAAAGTCAACAACAGGTTTCGACGGCATGCCATCTAATTCGGGACTTCCGGGGCTGTGCTCCGACCACAGTACATCAAATACCGCACCGTCTCGAATCACTTCCAAACGTTGCTCGTCGATGTTTGACCACTCACCCTCAGAGATAACCACCGATTGCGATGTGCTTGTGCTGTGGAAAGAATTCGAACAACCGACAGAAAAAATACTCAGCGCAACAAAAAACGATAAACGCAAAAGTATGTGGGACTGCAATCTAAATTTTCTCATATGAAATAATCACCAATATGGTATTTTATGATCAGCAACGTATAATCATGCTGTACAAATATCCAACCCAACCTCTGCCCCACCATGCAACTCAATATCTTGATTTTACACCTAAGTGCGGCATTTATCACACAGGCTCATTAATCTTATATTAGCGTATTTATCAATGACTTACGTTTATTCTGTGAACTATATGGAAATTAATTGTCGCTACTCTGTAGAGGGAGAGATATTATATCGAGTAACAACTACGCAATAAATCAGGAGAATTCCAGTTGATATTGAACGCCATTATCGATGATAGAACCTACCCTATTGAAGTGCCGGAAGAAATCATTGAGTCCGATGAAAAATTCTTTCAAAAAATGGACAGTGATATGGATAAAGGTTGGCAAATTAGCCGCGACTGGGTTGAAAATCCCGACACGAAACAACGTTGCCAAATCGCCGCTGATAAACTGCTAACGGCGATCAACAAGGAAAATGAAACCCTGATAACACTGATGGCTGGTTATATAATTTCACGTATGCCCGGCGTGAAAACTGTCAATATTGATACTAACGGCGAAATACTGGAAACAGAATTAATCTCAAGCTAGAAGACTACCCGAAAACAGAGAACCTGCTGCGAACCTCGGTACCGCCTTGAGGGGTGAAAGCGATACGATACAAAGTATGCGCAAAAAATTACTCATTTTTACTAATGATAATCATTCTTAATTACTGAAACTTATTTTGAAGTGGCTAAAGAACAAGCATGACTAACGTGTCTATTTTTGGAGGCCCCTAAAAAAGAAGTATATTTAAAATAATAGTCCAGTAGTCTTCTTTCTATTTACTGTTCCTTATAATATAGCTATCCCTCACAACAACAGGAAGGGAGCAGCATGCGATCTAAGAATTGGATATGGCCTATAGACTTGATATGAATTGGACATTCTTATCTTTCCCATATTCTTATATATTTAATATAGAGGAAAAAAAATGACAGAATATAATCCAGAAAATTATTGGACTACAGTTGCACAAGAAATTCAAAAGAGAGGCGAAAATTATATCGCAGGAGATGATAATCCGTTTTATATTTATAAACGACGAAAATTTTTGAAAAATTTTTTAGACACTTGCGATTATGAATCGAAGGTCGTTTTGGAAGTCGGTTTTGGGCCAGGCGGCAATTTAAAGCATATAGCGGAAAAGTACAACCCAAAGAAACTTTTAGGCGCAGATATTTCACAAACAATGCTTGATATTGCAACTAAGAATCTAAGTCAACAAAAAAATATTGTCGAACTCCACAAAATTAACGGTGAGAAGCTACCCTTTCCAGACCAGTCAGTAGATACCAGCTACACAGTTACAGTTTTGCAGCATATTACGGATGAGACGATGTTTAGAAATTTAGTGCAGGAACTTTGTAGAGTAAATAAGTCAACGATAATCATAATAGAAGATATAGGAAGAAACCAAAATATCGCTGGTAAAGGAAGCTCGATTGGCCGACAGGTCGATATGTATAAATCTACATTTTCTGATAATAATTTTGAAATGTCTAATGTACAATTCTTAAATACAAAAATTACAAGGTCATGGCATCACCTGATTTGTAAGTATTTTGTAAAATTCAGACGCCTTATTTCCAAACAACATCATGAAGGTGAGCGAATGGGTATTTTATTTAAAATAGCAATCGGCTTGCCTATCCCGCTAACGCGTATATTAGATGACATATATGTTGAAGATCAAAATTTAGCAAAAATGATTTTTCATCGTGTGTAACTCAGCCGTTAAGCAATTTGTTTTGTATCCAGATTAAAAATTAGAGAAATCAGAGTAATTGATCCAGAGAAAATGCAGGATCAATTACTCTGACCTCAATACCATGCCAATGCCACATATTTTTTGTGAAATAATAACCGCATTCTTTTAGGCCATCAGGTTGATCATTAAGATAATATACCGGCGACTAAATTAGCCCATTTTTTTCATAAGAAACGCAGGCTCTTACCATCTCGATACGCATCTCAAGTCGAAACGCATCCGTGATGGGTATAGGAGTAGCCCCGACTTCCATAATATTATCTCCAAAACCTTGTGTTTGGCGCTTGGTCTTTTTAAATGTCCCTGTTTGTTGATGTATTTTGCTTACACAAAAATGCTATTTTGTCTATGACATTATTAACAGTCATCGGCCAACTTATTTAACTTTTTGATTTGATCGTTCGTGTGACTATGTGTTTGTCTGTGTATTGTATGTAATCTGAATAAGCCATGTAAATCTCAATAATAAATACAAAATACAGGTAAGCACTCAACGATCAATCATTCACATTCATGGAGCGCTGCACAGTGTCTTGGCTCCCCTGACGGGAGCTGGAAATGACAGAGTTGTTTTTATTCGCTGATAATTGTAGTGATGTGTGCAATAAGTATTTACAGAGGGTTGACGTACTAATTGTACTGTTGGCCCTTCCTATACTTTCTCGCCAGACTTGTCGCATTAGTTCAGTTGCATCAGTTCATAAGCCACATGTGGAATCCTAGTACTCCAACAATTCAAAAAAACAGGGTAGTTATTAGGGACATGTTCCAAAAAAATATAACGATGGGGGGGCTCTTGAAAAAAACCACATCGATTAAAACGACCGCTCCCCAATTACGGCGTGTCTATTACCGCGAACGCGCGTTTAACGAAATAAATCAGAAACGTGATTACCCATTGATTTGGATAGAAGGTCAGCCAGGTTGCGGAAAAACAACACTCATTAACTCCTATCTGAAAAATAATCAATGTGACTATCTTTGGTACCGAATTAGTGAATCAGATAATAATTTAGATGACTTTTTATATCATTTTTCATCGGCATTGGGAGATACTTTACCCAAAACGTCGCAATCGCTCAAAATGCTGTCCCTACCTTTTCAACTCGATGCTAAAGCACTATTTTTAACCATATTTAGCGAGTTACATCAAAATATCGCATCACCTTTTTGCCTGATATTTGACGACTTCCATCTAATTTCCAATAATCACTTTCATGAGGCGTTAATTGAGTCAATAATCACAAAAAATACCAGTGAAATAAATACCTTCATTATTAGTCGTCATAAACCACCGCTTGTTTATTCTCGACTAAGAGCCAGGCAACAATTTTCGCAATTAAGCAAACAGTGTCTGGACTGGAGTGAAGATGAAGTAGTTGGATTAACCCATATGTTATCAGACAATACTTTATCCACAGAATTGGGTAAAGCGTGTTTCAATATCACCGATGGCTGGATTGCTGGTGTGATACTTCTTATAGAGAGGAATAAAGAAAAACCTGATCAAACGACTGACATTACCTCACTTGATCGGGAATTTCTGTTCGCGTACCTAGCCAGTGAAATATTTGAAAACATGAGTAAGGAAACACAGGCCTTATTAGTAAAAGCATCCTTTCTCAATGAAGTGAAAGTAGAACGCGACAAGTGTTTGTTGAATAATGGAAATTTGAAAACAATTTTCAAAAATCTGTGCGATCGAAATTA
>CAZWBV010000102.1:0-9087 GCA_964632225.1 uncultured Gammaproteobacteria bacterium
GAGAGTTCAAATATACCTGGCTATCCGGCATCTTATGATGGTGTTATTTCTGTCAGTGCGGTAGATTTGCAAAAAAAATTAGCACTATATTCAAATGTAGGTAGCAAAATTGATATTGCCGCACCCGGTGGCGATACATCCAAAGATATCGATGCCGATGGTTTTGTGGACGGCGTATTAAGTGCATCTGCTGATGATACCAATGGTACTCCCGAACCGATATTTCGTTTCTACCAAGGGACATCGATGGCAGCACCGCATATTGCCGGTGTGCTGGCGTTAATGAAGGCGGTCTATCCCGGTCTGACGCCAAATATTTTGGATGGTGTGATTAGTGCGGGTTTGATTACAGAAGATCTAAACAATGATGGCGCATCGGTGCGAAACGATTCTTTCGGTTATGGGTTGATAGACGCATTGAAAGCGGTGCAGGTAGCGAATGATTTAGCCAACGGCGGTGAGCTTTCCGCTGTGTTGTCCATCGCGCCAAATTTTCTCAATTTTGGAAATTTTTTAGCAGAAACAGTCATCACAACGTCTAATATTGGCGCGCAAACATTATTTATTACAAATATTTCTGTCGATGTGCCTTGGTTGCAGGTGATACCCGTTTCTGTTGATGGGAATAACTTAGGTAATTACAACGTCATCGTAAATCGCATAGGGTTGGGTGTTGGACTTTATTCCGCGAGTGTGACTTTTGTGTCAGATGTTGCCGGCAGTGTTACCGTTCCAGTATCAATGATAGTGGGAACCGTCGGTGAAGGTGTTGATCAATTAGGGCAATTAAGGGTTTCCTTACTAGAATTAGATACTAATCAAGTAGTGAAAACCATATCGGTAAATCGAAATAATGATAATCAATATCAATATATTCTTAGCGGGCTACAGTCTGGTAACTATGTTGTCATTGCCAGTACCGATTCTGATAATGATGGTCTTGTTTGTGATGCCGGAGAGGCCTGTGGTGTGTATTCAACAAGCGATCAAAAAACTGAAATTAATTTGTCAAGCAGTTCAATTTCAGAGTTAAATTTTTCTACTGGCTTTGATGTCGTTATCAGGCAGCAGCGCTAATCGCAGATTTGGTTCAGGGCGAACTTATAGTTTTCTGCA
Source organism: uncultured Gammaproteobacteria bacterium (assembly GCA_964632225.1). Lineage (GTDB taxonomy): Bacteria > Pseudomonadota > Gammaproteobacteria > SG8-11 > SG8-11 > JAADIM01. The sequence continues at coordinate 1,117 of CAZWBV010000102.1, forward strand.
TCTAATTTCATAGTTGTTGCAAGGTTTTTATTGGTTGAAAAACGAATCGCTTTATCCATCGCGTTTTCGTATTGTTCTTCAAGTTCTTTGCATCGCCAGGCGAACATTTTTTTGTTAGGTATTTTACGCCTCTCTTCTGCTGTTGGTTTAACACGCTGACTATTTTTCAATTTTACCTGATTGGGATCAAGTGGGGGCCTGTCGCTGATGTGGAATCCCCCGTTTTTACCTGTCCACTTGTAAATTTGAGCAGTGGCACTGGTCGAAACAATTGATGCTAAAAGTATCAAAATGGTGTATTTGCAGGTATTCATATGTAGTTATCTATCGTCTTTTAACGGCATTTCTTTGGTTAATGAACATATTATCTCAATTTGACAGTGCTAACATTGGATTAAGGTAGCTGCGGTATAAGTGAACGCTTTAACCGGCGTTTATCTCGTTAATGTGTTGAAAAAATAAGCTTTACTTTGTATGTAGTTGGAAAGTGGTATATGTGACGCTGTTCGTATATTCGAAATATCGTTTAATTATTATATGTTTATTGTAAAAACTTATAATTCTAGGTAATGTATCGGGAACTTCTTGATCTTGCTCTTGATCATATAAGTCATCATAATTGCTATCATCGCTATCCGAATCCTGCATTTTTCTACTTTAAATCAATGGCTTGTAATTTTTGCGCAAATAGCAGCTATTAATTGATGGGAAATAAAATAAGGATTCGCAATATTTTTTGCGCTAGTTTTTGTACTATTGATTGCAAAAACCAAGAAAAGCTAGGTTTGTAGTGGGTTTTATTTAGATTTAGAGAAGGCATAGAAAAGGTTATTTGTTAAGTGATTTCAGTCGTCTTAGTTTCTATGATCGTTTCTATTGCCCAACTTGCAGTTTCTAACTTAAGCTTCTGCAGACAGGTTGTCATAGAAGACAAGATGTTCCATTGTGTTAGCAAATGGAGAAGGGTTACGGGTTTTCAGGGGGACGTTATTTTGAACAAAAATATTTTAACTATCTTATTGCTCCTAACAACAATAACTGCGCTTGTGGCATGTGTCGGGTCACCAAGAAAAAATGAGCGAACATTAGGTAGTCTGGAAGACAAGACGATCGACATCGTGATTGAAAAGGATGTCGTGGTGGATCACGCGCGCGAAAAAGCAATCGCAATTTATAAAGACTTTGAAAAAAATAACGCTGACCCGGAAATGCGACTTGAGGCGAAACGTCGCCTGGCCGACCTGGAGCTAGAAAAAAGTGAAGATGTTTATCTCAAGGAACTTGATAAAAAAGACGCAAGTTTGGGCGATACGAGCAAAGCGGACAGGACTAAACGACGCGCATACAATCGTGCCATATCGCTTTATGAAGATTTACTTGAACGCGCTGGTCCGAATACCGCGAATCCTCAAATAATTTATCAACTGGCGAAGGCATATGAAAGTGTTGGCAAGCAGAAAAAAGCGTTAAAACTGCTGCAGCGCATCGTAAAACGTCATTCTGATGTACCGTATATCGGCGAAGTGCAGTTTCGTTTAGGCGAACTCGGTTTCATTCTTAAAAAATATAAGATCGCAGAAAAGGCGTATGCCGATGTTTTAGCGATGGGGGAATTTTCCTTATTCTACGAAAAAGCATTGTATAAGCATGGCTGGTCTTTATTTAAGCTGGGTAAACATGAGAGCGCCTTGATGTCTTTTTTTAAATTACTGGATAGAAAGATGATTCAGGAAGAGACTCTGGTCGAAGGTATTCAGCTAATAGATGATACCGGACAAGTAAAAATCGGTGAGAAAAAACTAAACAGCGGCGACCAGGAGTTGGTCAATGACACCTTTCGTGTCGTTAATTTAAGTCTTGGATATTTGGATGGTGCGCAATCAATAAGTGACTTCTTCAATGAACACGGTCGGCGTCATTACGAAGACAGGGTATATGAGCGATTAGGTGATTTTTATCTGCAAACCGAACGTATTCAGGATGCGGCGACCACCTATCTTGCGTTTTCAAAGAACAACCTCTCGCATGTACGTGCGCCGTTGTTTCATCTTAAAACCATAGAAGCCTATAAAAAAGGTGGATTTGCAGATGAGCTGTTCAAAGCAAAAAAACAATTTGTTGAGACGTTTGCATTCAACAAAGGCGGCACCTGGCGTCAACATCGAGCTATAAGCAATAAAGTATCGGTTCAGTTAAAGAAGAACATGGAAGAAGTTGCGCGCCACTATCACGCCAAAGCGCAGAAATCCAAAGCACGTGATCAATATAAGTCAGCAATAAGCTGGTACGGTTATTATATCAAAACGTTTTCTAAAGATAAAAAGACGTCAATGATGAACTTTTTATTAGCTGAAGCCTTGTTTGAATCAGCACAATTCAAAAGCGCGGCGAGTGAGTATGAAAAAACAGCTTATCAATATCGAAAGTTTAGTAAAGGCGCCGAAGCCGGTTATGCCGCGTTGTTAGCTTACGAAAGTCATGCGAAAACACTGAGTGGTAAGGAAAAAATAGAGTGGCGTCGCTTGTCGGTCGCCAGTGCAAACCGCTTTGGGAAAGTCTACCCCACTGACCCACGTGCGCCGAAAGTACTGATTAAAATTGCAGAAGATCTGTTTGTGTTGAAAAAATACGGTGCTGCGTCCACGGCCGCCAGACGGGTACTGGAACTTAAAGCGGACACGCCGCTTGAGACCCGTGTTTCGTCCTGGCGAATTATTGCGCATGCCGCGTTTGACAAAGATAATTTCAAAGAAGCCGAGATGTCGTATAAAGTAGCGTTGGAACTGATAGAAGAGAACAGTCCGCGAAGACAAGAATTGGTCGATGGACTGGCGGCATCTGTGTACAAACAAGGTGAACAAATGCGCAAATCAGGGAATACCAAAGGCGCGATTGCCCAATTTGCGCGTATTACGGATATTGCACCGGATTCGCCTATTGTTGTGACGGCGGCTTATGATGTAGCAGCCAGTTATATGGAATCCAAAGATTACAGCGCTGCTGTGGCGTCGCTGAAGCGATTCAGAAATGCGTACCCTGATCACGAATTGGCCGTTAATTCGACGGAAAATCTAATATCGGCGTATTTGAACCTGGATAAACCGTTGCAAGCCGCAGCTGAATTAGAAATACTCACTCAATACAAGGATAATCCTGAGACAAAGCGGCAAATTAACTTAAAAATCATCGAGCTTTATGAAAAAGCGGGAGCGACCGATAAATTAGTTGCAGTATATAAACAACAGATATCACTTTATCCTGATCCCTTTGAGCAATCCGTCGAGATGCGCCAAAAATTAGTGGATATATATCAGGCGGATAACCTTATCTCCAATCAGCATTATTGGCTACGCGAAATTATTAAAGTGAACAAAGAAAGCAAAAAACAGCGTACAGACAGGACACACTACTTGGCCGCAAAAGCGGCCTATACATTGGCCTTGCCAGTTTATGAAGAATATAAAAGAGTTCGATTGGTAGAGCCACTGAAAGAGAATATGGACAAGAAGAAAAAAGTGATGAAAAAAGCACTGGATGTTTTACAGGATGCGGCTAGCTACGGTGTTGCCGAAGTCGCGACAGCATCAACATTTCACATCGCGGAAATTTATAATCAATTTGCAAACGAATTAATGGCGTCTGACCGGCCGCGTGGCTTAAGTACAGAAGAACTCGAGCAATATGACCTTTTATTGGAAGATCAAATTTATCCATTTGAAGAAAAAGCGATTGAACTGCATGAGTCAAATTCAGGTCGTGTTGCTGAAGGTATATACGATGTATGGGTGAAGAAGAGTTTTAGTTCACTGATAAAATTACTTCCAGTGCGTTACGCCAAGGTAGAGAGGGGTGAGGCATACATAGATGTTGTTCGCTAAATGGAATTTTTCATTTTCTCTGCCGGTACTTGGGTTGGTATTCGGGTTGGTATTCGGGCTGGTTTTTCTCGTCGGCTGTGGCGGGCTGTCTAAGACACAACAGGACGGGGCGGCGGCGGGCCAAGCCCGAGAATTAAAAGAAACGGATGCTCTTTCGGTTAATCGAGTGCAGTACGATCGATTGAGCGAACAAGCAAAGCGTAATTTTGATGCTGCAATTGTTGCCCTTAAAAATGGAAAAAACAGTACCGCAGAAAGCTTGCTTAAAAATTTGACCAAGGAATACCCCCGTTTTTACAGTGCGCCAGTAAATTTAGGGATTGTATATTACAAAACCGGCCGGTTACCCGAGGCCGAGGGTATATTAAAGAGTATTGTCAAAGCTGATACCCGGAACTTAGTTGCGTATAATTATCTGGGTATTGTTTATCGACAAGAAGGTAAATTTAAAGAAGCGGAGAATGCGTACAAAAAGGCGCTGACAATTAATCCAGAGTATGCAAATGCCCATTTAAACCTGGGTATTCTTTACGATTTATATTTTTTGGATAGACAAAAAGCATTAGATAACTATAAGCGTTACCAGGCGCTTGCGGTTAAGCAAAATGGTGAAGAAGATAAAGAAGTTAAAAAATGGATATTCGATCTTAAAGGACGTAAGAAATGAATGATGGTGATGTAGTTATGAAAGTGAATGTTAGTGCGCTGATTTTTATTTTTTCACTCTTTTTTTCAGGCACTCTTTTTTCAGTCGCTGTTGCTGCAGAAGATCCGATTGAGATGAAAGGCACCAATATCAGGGGGTCTTCTGAATTACCCAAAGTTCTATATATTGTACCGTGGAAAAAAGCTGAGTTGGGTGACATATTAATGCAGGCTGGCATCAGTATGTTTGATGATGAGTTAGCGCCAATTGATCGTGATGTGTTTCGTCGTCAAGTGCAGTACTACGATATTTTGAACGAGCATGAGCAAAGGAACGCTGCCAAAAAATAACGGTTTATTTTTGGTTTAAATTACTTTATCAGTAAAGTAATTTAATAAATCGTTAACAAATACAAAATTTAAGTGGCAGAATCTATGTTTAAGAATCAGTTTGGTTGGAGGGCAGTATGACCGCAATTGTGCAGTTTTTTCAAGAAGGTGGGACCTTTATGTACCCCATCATGGTAGTTTTAGCGTTAGGCGTCGCAATATCGTTAGAGCGTTATTTATATTTGACTGGATCAAAAATAACAAATACCAGAATGTGGGATAAATTAATGCCGTTGGTTAAGAATGGTGATTTTCAGCAAGCGCTTAATATGACCTCGCGATCGAAATCAGACATTAGCAAAGTGTTGACTTATGGGCTAACCCGAGTAAAAGGTGCGCGCAGCCGTCAGGATATCGAAGCAGCGATGGAAGAAGGTTTAATGGAAATTATGCCGCGACTTGAAAAACGTACTCATTACATTGCTACCTTTGCCAATATCGCGACACTGCTGGGATTATTGGGCACCATTATGGGACTTATCCAAGCGTTTACTGCAGTAGCCAATGCTAATCCGGCAGAAAAAGCGGACTTGTTATCGGGCAGTATTTCCGTTGCGATGAATACCACCGCGTTTGGTTTGATGGTTGCTATTCCACTCATTCTTATTTACACCGTATTACAAACAAAGACCACCGAACTGGTTGATTCACTGGAGATGGCGTCAGTCAAATTTCTTAATATCATCATGGAACGCGCCACGAAGATGAGCGGCTAATAATGAGTTTTCGCTCTGCAAAATACAGGAGATTTAAAAATAAGGAAGAGGTGGAATTAAATATTACGGCTTTTCTGAATTTAATGGTCATTCTGGTGCCCTTTCTGCTTATCACTGCTGTTTTTTCCCGTATGACGGTGCTGGAATTAAATATTCCACCCGCCCCTCCTCCGAGCGAACAAGATAAAAAACCAAAAAAAGAATTTCAACTGGTTGTGACGCTTCGTAAAAATGCAATTGAAGTGGGTGATACCCAGGGTGGTTTGATCAAGCGAATTAATAGTTCCGCCCAGGGATATGATCTAAAACCATTAACCGGTTTATTGGAAAGAATAAAAGCGCGTTTCCCAAAAAAAACAACGGCATCTATTTTATTGGAACCGGATATTCCTTATGACGCTTTAGTGCAGGTGATGGATGCTGTCAGGGTGACGACGGTTGTTGAAGCAGGTGCGGTTGCTAAGGCAGAACTTTTTCCGGATATTTCTATTGGTGACGCGCCGCTATTAGAGATTGAGGGCACTGAATAATGGAAATGTCCAGACGCGCAAAAAGAATGGAACGGCATCACAAGCGCAAAAGCAAAGCAGCGGCCCTGAATATGGTTTCCCTGATGGATATTTTTACTATCCTGGTTTTCTTTCTATTGGTAAGCTCATCGACAGGTGAAGTGTTGCCAAGTACAAAATCAATTAATTTACCGGAATCGACAGCAGAGAAAAAGCCAAAAGAAACATTAACTGTTGTTGTTAATAATAAGCATATATTGGTCCAGGGTCGAAAAATAGTAACAATAAAGCAAGTGTTGTCGACAAAGGGGTTGGTGATCAATGAATTAAAAAAAGAACTGCAGCTACAGACCAAACGAATAATTCGGCGTAAAACGTCAGGAAAACCTTTTAATGGCGAAGTCACTATAATGGGCGACAAGGAGATACCTTATAAGTTGTTAAAGAAAATAATGGTGACCTGTACAAAAGCAAATTACGGAAATATATCGTTGGCAGTTGTCAAGAAAATTGAGCCAGAGGTTTAGTAGTGGCTGTAATGTATTATCATTCTCATATACTTCCATGGACGGTCATCGTCGAGGAAGTCAGGCGTTTTCGAAAAATCCTCAAATCGGTGTTTATAGTATTCATCGTATTGAGTGTCATAATACCCTTTATTCCTGTTCCGAAAGTTGATCGTAGCAAAGAACAGGAATTACCCCCCCGATTAGCCAAGTTGATTCTAGAGAAAAAAAAACCCAAGCCCAAGCCGGTTGTTATCGAGCCAAAAAAGGAAAAGAAAAAGGAGATAGAAAAGAAAAAAGTAGAAAAGAAAAAAGAAAAACCCAAACCTAAGCCAAAGAAAAAAGTCGAGAAGAAAAAAGAACCACCTAAAAAACCGGTAATTGATCTCGCCAAAGTGCGGGCCAAGGCGCGCGAAAAAGCGGCTAAGTCTGGATTATTGGCGATGATGGATGATTTGTCGGATTTGCGTGAGAGTCCTGAAATTTCAACAAAAAAATTATCTAAAGGTGCAACTAAAGCAAGAAAAACGGCAGCACCACAGTTACTTACCTCAAACGTAAGCGGTAGTGGTGGCATCAGCGCTGCGGCGCTAAAGCGTGCGACCATTGAAAATCGTGCATTAGGTTCTCGCGATGGAACCGTATTAGAAAGTCCAGTTGACGCGGTGGCTGCAGAAGCATTCGCTAACGCCTCCGATGCGGAGCGAACTTCGCCAAGATCATTGGAAGAAATTCAATTAATATTTGATCGCTATAAAGGCGCAATCACGCGAATGTATAATAGAGCACTGAGAAAAGACGCTAGTTTGCGCGGTATTGTGTTACTGGAAATCACCATCTCACCTGGCGGCGCGGTTGTGGCCTGCAAAGCAGTCTCCAGTGATCTGGATGCACCGGAATTAGTGAGAAAATTAGTTGCACGGGTAAAAACATTTAAGTTTAAAGCCAAAGATGTAGACGAAGTTACGATTCGTTATCCTGTGGATTTTACCCCCATCAGTTGATCTTTTTTCTGATCGAATTAGTGCGTTAACCCGGCAAGAAAACGGATCCGTTATCGGTGTCAATTTTGATTGTTGGGTGGTTAAAAAGCCGGGTAAGTGATTCCGTGTTCATTACTGTTTGAGTTGGACCAAACAGCGTCTCGCCCTCGCCAAACAGTAGCAGAACGTTATTACAATAACGTTGTAGCAGATTTAAGTCATGAAGAATGAAGATGGCGGATTGTTTTTTTCTGTTCATTTTTTGCGAGAGTATATTCAGAATGCTGATTTGGTGCTGAAGATCCAAATGGTTGGTGGGCTCATCCAACAGGTATAAAAGTGGA
>CAZWBV010000103.1:0-9080 GCA_964632225.1 uncultured Gammaproteobacteria bacterium
ACGCTTGTCGTTAGTGGAAATACGGGCAACGCCATCGCTGTTTTTTAGCGGCATGGAAGGTTCATATCTACCCATTGCTGTCGCACATGGCGAGGGTAGGGCCGTTTATAGTGAACATGAATTCGCAGAAGATTTATTGGAAGAGAAAATTGTTGCGTTAAGATTTGTAAACAATCATGGTTTGGTGACAGAAGAATATCCAGCGAATCCAAATGGGTCGCCGTTAGGAGTAACCGGATTGACGAACAACGACGGTCGATTTACCATTATGATGCCACATCCTGAACGGGTTTTTCGTTCGGTTCAACATTCCTGGCATCCTCGGGAATGGGCAGAAGACAGCCCCTGGATGAGGATGTTTAGAAATGCACGAGTATGGGTGGGTTAGCTGATTTATTTAGGTTTACCGAATAAGATAAGGAGAAAATATGCAATATATCGTCGCAAACAGAATATTGGTTGCTTCTGGATTTGAATCAATGTTTGAAGAACGATTTCAAAATAGGGCGGGTCAGATAGACAAGCAACCGGGTTTTATTCGCATGCAAATACTAAAACCGAAAGAAGCGGGGAGTCCCTATATTGTTTTAACCACCTGGGAGAATGAATCCGCATTTGAAAGCTGGGTTAAAAGTGAGGATTTTAAAGTGGCCCATCAAAACCCGATGCCCAAAGACGCGTTTTCGGGAGCAGGGCAACTGGAGCAGCATGAAGTGATCATTCAGGCAGAAAAGGCAGGTTTAGAGTCGGTCTTAAAGTAAAAGTTTAAAATAAGGGTATTAAGCTACGTCGGTTGCGACGTCACTTGTTTCACAGATTTCAGGGTGTTTAGAAACAGATTCAAATGTTTTGTCATATAATCGTTCTTTACCGCGTATTTGACATTCCGAATAAACCATATCAAGCACTTCATTCGTTTCTTCTTTGGGATGTTCCAGTTCGGCAAGCGATTTACAAATCAATTTTCTGAGGTATCGAAACAACTCTTTTTCTGAAAGGCCTTCCAGTTCTTCTTTTAGCGCTTCAAGATCCATGATGAAACCTCACAAGTTGTTTGTTAGTAAATTTTAGAATTAATATAATTTACTTTTAGGGTTATTACGATTAAGTTCTGATATAGATTTCGTCCTTTTTTCAGGTTTCTAAAGTGTTGTATGTAAATAATTATTATTGTTTTTTTAGAATTTGTCGTATTTATAATTAATCTATAAATATCAGATGGATAGGCGTTATTATCTATATCTAACAGTTTACATCGAACAACCCCTCTACTTTATATTTAGCCGAATATGAAACGAATTTCAAGATGCGGGCTCTAATTCGGTGAGCGCCAAATTGGGTTATGTATGTTAAACAAGCATTTTGTGGTTTGTCATACGTTTTTTTGGTAAAGTATCTTTTTTAATAAAAGTATCTTTTTTAAATTATATTTAAACTATTCTCTCTAGTGCTAGGGTGTGAATAATAGGAGTAAGCAAAGTGAGTAAGAAAAAATCTATTTTGAAAATCGCGGTCGTTTTCAGCGCATTAATTTTTCCTGTGATGACATGGGCGTGTGATGCTGCTGGTCCAAATACACATATTGGTAAAGTCATGTCAGTGGATGAAAAAAAGATGACATTTACTATCCGTGATGCGCAAACAAAGAGCCCAATTACTTTCATCGCAGAAAATTCTGAGATAATCACTGGTCTGAAAGGTGCAAACGGAATGATTACGGTAAATTATGAAGAAGACGGTGACGATTTGACTGCGGTAGGAGTAACGTTCTAGTTATGTAGTAGTTTGCATTTTTAGATTTGTTATTTAATAACTATAACTATTTTTGTGATAGTTGGATAGTTATAGTTATATTTTGTAGTTGTTATAACACGTTATTTTTGCTATCTATAGACATTTACCAACAGATTTTGGTTTGCAGCGTTTCCTGGTAAACCACATAGTATTAGATAGAATAGTGCCTGTTAATATTGCATTGGATAAGTCTGAATTGGCCAGGCTTGCTTTGGTGAGGTCAGCTTGCGAAAGGTTAGCCTGCGTTAACAGACAATTCTCAAGCTTGGCTTTTACCAGACTGGCATTTTGTAAATTGACGCTTTCCATATTAGCGTCGAGAAAATTTGCTGAGTTAAAGCTGGAATTACTCAGGTTTGCGTTACTCAAGTTTGCCTGTTCAAAGTTAGCCTCGTCAAAATTGCTTTTTATTAATTCAGCGCTGGATAGATTTGCGTTGTAAAAATGCGCTTCTTTGCCATCAACTGAATCCATAGTGACATTTCGCATGTCAGCGCGATCAAAACGTGTCTTGGTAATAATGGTGTTATTAAAAATAGCGCCACTTAGTTTGGAACGTACTAGCCTGGCCTTTGCCAAGCGAGCGCCGGAAAAGTTAGCGTTGACTAAGTTGGCGACCCCCAGGTCCGCACCCGTTAGATTCGAATTGCTCAAATTAGCATTTTCAAGATTGGCGCTGTTAAGAATGGCTTCACGCAAATCCTTTCCCGATAAATCTTTATTAGATAGATCGCAACCATACCAGTTCACTTTACGTGCCGGTGGGTCCTCACATTTTGCAACTGCGTTATCAAATACTATTAAGCACATTAAAAATATGGTTACTTGAAAATCTACGCGCATCTATTATTCCGATATATTACCTGTTCGAATGACTACTCATTTGTAACAAAGATTAATTATAGCAGACCAATCACCCTCAAATCGAAGGCAGCGTTTACGCTGCCCCGGTTTTGATCCTGGCTTTTAGCATCTTGTACCGTAAATATAACGGATTAATTACGCTGTGGCTTGTGTTGATGTGAGTTTTTGCACAACTGGCTTTAGAGAATAGGCACCATCGCCTAACAGCGCTTGTACAACCGCCATCGCGGTGAGGAAGGCGGGGTATTCCCACCCTCCATTTGGACTAGAAAATACCCATCCATTTGGCCAGTGTACTAACATTGCACCGAGTAAAACCGGTATTAGCGCGAGTGACGCCCAACGACCATAGAATCCAGTGATCAGCATAAGGCCGCCAATTAGCTCAGCCACAAAGACGATGTAGGCTAATACGCCGGGCAGGCCAACGGATGTAAAAAACTGCACGGTGCCCGGTAAAGTAAATACCAGTAGTTTTAACAAGGCATGTGCGATAAACATACTGCCCAGGCTAATGCGTAGAATAAATGCAGCATAAGATGCTGAGTTATTAGTCATATTATTGTCCTCCAGTGTGGGTTGATTAATGGTACTTATTAGTACTATTTGATGAAAAAAAGGGATCAAAAAAACTAAAATATACTACGAATTTTTTCCAAGCTCGCTCTGATGACTTCGAGTTCCGATTTATTTAGACGATCAAATCGTGTTTTTAAATGAGCGATATGTTTTGGAAATACATTTTCAAACGTTTGTTCACCTTTTTTTGTTAAGACAACTCGCATACATCGCCTGTCATCTGCAGCAGGTACGCGTGCGACCAATTTTTTTTCTTCAAGCCTGTCGATAACACCGGTTAATGTACCTTTAGTGATTAAGGTACTGTTTCCGATTTCCTTGAATGTCATCCCCAGTGTATTGCCCAGGGTAAATAATACATCTGCTTGCGGCGTTGTTAGCTCAAAGCGCCTTAAATTTGCGGCATCATAAATCGTAAATGCTTGATAAGCATTGACCAATTCGCGTAATATCGGTAAAAAAGCTTGCTTTGCGGCGGTCTTGCTTGTGAGTATTTCTGTTTTTGCCATCATTGCTCCCATAACCATAACCATAACCATAATCCTAAATAAATATTGACTATTCAATTCCGAATTGCATGAGTTACAATAGTACTAATAAGTACTAATTGTCAAGCCTTATTGACTCTTTGTAGATTATGGAGGTAGTGGTGAGTAGGTAGTGGTGGAGTAGGGAGTGGTGGAGTAAGAGTTGGAAGTGAACAAATAGAATCAGTGTTAACTTTCTAATGACCTTTTTTCAATATATTGCTGAGGAAAACTTCGTTGCAGAAAATCAATAATAGAGGTAGAGTCATATAACCAAAGCTCTTTACTATATTGAAAAGTAATTTTTAGGCAAGGAACAGATGTTTTGCCTCCCCCAATCAACAGATCTTGTTTGTATTCCGGGTATTTGAATGTATTTCTTATTTTTATACTGATGCCGAGTTGATCAATAACGTCACTGACATTACGACAATAAATACATGTATTGTAGCCATATAGCGACAGACGCGATGCGAGTTCATCCTTGGGTAATCCAATTTGTTTTTTGTTTTTCCTTTGAGAATAATGTGGCGGATTTACCATTTTTTGCCTATTTTCGGTAATCCACTCAATCAACCTCATCATTTTTGCCCTAGCCATTTCTGTAAAAATTTCAGCATTGAATTCAAATGCGTAACTTAAAAGTTTACGCCTTAAATTGAACATAATCCATAGCTTGTATATACACAATTTGACTAATAAGCGCTTGGTTTATATGTGAATATAATATGATAACACCATTAGTTGGGCCGACTGCAAACGCTGAATGTGTAGAATCTATAGGACTTTTCAGTACCACAGTACGGATAGGACTGTGGCCACGCTCATCCATATTTAAGGCGGATCGGATGTCCCTAACCGGGGGTGTTTATTCATAAAAAATGTGGCGCCCGATTTTGGTGATTTTTACTTTGTTCTTTGCCCAGCGCGGATTGACATAGTCTGCGTGATAAAATAGCGCATCTTTGACTTTACTCTTAATGTCGTGGTCGTAATACGTTTCTTTCGCAATTCGAAGTGCCTCTCGCCACGCTTTAGGCTCAATTTTTGGATTTGGGCTTTCTGCTGTCCACGAAAATGCAGCGATATATCGCTTTCGTTTTTCACTCCATACTTGGTAGTAAACTACCTGGCAAACATTATCAGGGTGATTTTTAGATTTAACCCGATTTAAGGTAACCACAGACACAGCATACTTTCCAGGACGGGGTTCTCCCCTGGCTTCATGGTATATGTTGGTTGCCAAACATTGAATTTCATGTGTGTCATTTTTTATGGTAATCATTTGAGATATCATATAAGCGACTGCAATAAAGAAAGTGCCAGCAAGTAATATTAATAAATAGCCAGTCCATTCTGTCGTATACCAATGAAAGCGAATAGTCGAAACCAAGTTTGTTCTAAAAAATAAACTTAATTTCCAGCTAATTTTTTGTCTTAAATTGTTAAGCATATTTTGATTTGACTTGGTTGTTTTTTTGTAATTGTTATTTATTTTTTGCAATCGCTGCGGGTATATATTGTGTTATCTATTATCATCTATTGTAAAGTTAAGAGTGCGTCAACACGATTATGTTCCGTCGCTTAATATACAGCTGTGGCATTGTGCTTGATATAAAAATTGAAACGAATGCGTAAATGTATGATATTACTGAAAATAATACTTTATGATAAATATGGTGTAAAGTGTCGGTTTTCTATATAAAAAATTGGTACTAATGCGCTTTTTTCTCTAAAATCGGGTACCTTGATTTGCAAATTAGGGTAGAAATAGTGGGAGTGGCCAATTGAAATTATCTGTTGAAGAATTCAACGCGTGGGAGAATAAGTGCATTACGCTCCTGGGTATGTCTGGTGTTGGAAAAACAAGATTGTCTAATATGTTAATGGGCAATGAATGGTTTCACTATTCGGGTGATTATCGCATAGGTACGCGTTATTTAGACGAACCGATACTTGATAATATCAAGCAGCAGGCTATGCAAGTCCGTTTTTTAAAGGATCTCTTGCGTTCGGATTCAATTTATATTTGCAACAACATAACAGTACACAATTTAAAACCTGTTGCTTCGTTTCTAAGTAAAGTGGGTAATCCGGATTTGGGCGGGTTGCCGCTTGCTGAGTTTAAGCGCAGGCAGTCACTGCACCGTGAAGCAGAAATTGCCGCGATGCTTGATGTGCCTGATTTTATTCACAAAGCGCAATCAATATATGGCTATAAACACTTTATTAATGATGCAGGTGGCAGCGTGTGTGAATTGGGCGATGATAATGTAATTCAGGTATTAGATGAACATACACTTTTTTTATATATCAAAGCGACGAAAGAAGATGAAGTCAGACTTTTTGAGCGAGCAAAGAAAAATCCTAAACCGCTTTATTACCGGGAAGAGTTTCTAAATGAGCAAATTTCTATTTATATGAAAGAAAATGATCTCTCGTATGTAGCCATGATTGATCCTGATGGATTTGTGCGTTGGGTGTTTCCACGACTATTTGCTGCGCGTGTGCCAAGGTATGAGTCGATAGCGGAAAAATACGGGTATTTTGTTTCCACAGATGAACTTGCACAAGTAAACGATGAGGCTGGTTTCGTCGCGTTAGTCGAGCAAGCAGTCGCGCGCGATCAATCGTAAGTGTTTGTAAATTCGTGCAATTTTCTAATTAATTAAGTGGTTTCTACATGCCTTTAGTAGCACATAATAACTTACCAACTTTTAAGCGTTTAAAACAAGACGGTGAAAATATATTAGAACCCGGTCGTGCTCGCCAGCAGGATATTCGTGAGCTTCATATTGGGTTATTAAATATGATGCCGGATGCAGCGTTGCTGGCAACTGAGCGACAATTCTTTCGTTTAATTGGTGGTAGTAATCAGATAGCGCAATTTTATGTGCATCCTTTTACATTAAGCGAATTGAGTCGAGGGCAAGATGCTGTTAAGCATATCGACAAATACTACGAATCGTTTGATGACGTTAAAAAAACGGGCCTGGATGCGCTCATTATTACAGGTGCGAATGTTACCCAACCTGATTTGGCTATGGAACCATTTTGGAAACCGCTAATTGATGTGGTTGACTGGGCTTACGCAAATGTCACATCAACATTATGCTCCTGTCTGGCAACCCATGCAGTTCTGCAATTTCACCATGCTCAAAAGCGTCGGAAATTATCAAATAAACGTTGGGGTGTATTTCATCATCGCGTAGTCGATAGGCAGCATCCTCTGGTAAGTGGTGTGAATACATTATTTGATGTGCCACATTCCCGCTTCAACGAAATTAGCAGAGATCAATTTGAGCAAGCTGGTTTGCATGTGTTGGTGGAGAGTCGGGAAGCAGGTGTGCATTTAGCTGTGAGTGAGGATCTTTTTCGCGTTGTTTATTTTCAGGGGCACCCTGAATACGATCTGGTTAGTCTACTAAAGGAATATAAACGTGAAGTGGTTCGTTTTAAAAACGGTGATCGAAATGATTATCCGTTTTTTCCAGAAAATTATTTTGGTAACAAAGCGCAGGCGGTATTGTCTGAATATGAAGAATTACTCTTAAACTCAATAAATAGAGGTACTCAATTAGTGGGTTTTCCCGAGGATATCATTGCTGAGTGGCTACACAACACATGGCACGACTCCGCAGAAGCCGTCATCGATAACTGGATAGGTAAGGTTTATCAACTAACAAACAACGACCGTAAACTACCTTTCATGGAAGGAGTGAATTTGGACGACCCGCTTGGCTTAAAGTAACAAGCTCATCGGTTAAGTTTCTTAAGGCAGTCGTTGCTTTAGTTACTGCATTTACAAACTTAAGCCGTTGGCTCAGAAATAAAATTATGACCCTTTACACGTCACAAAATCGTTCATTGTCGTTCTACTATATGTAAAATATTAAATATGAAATCTCACTTGTTGGTGATTTTAGCCACAATTCTGGTTGCGGGGTCATTTTTGGCTTCAGAAAAGCTTGCCGGTATTATTAATCCATTTTCTCTCACGTTGCTTCGTTTTATTGGCGCTGCGCTGATTTTACTTCCCTTTATCTGCTTTAATCCACGATGGCGAGGGAAAGTAGTTGCAACGTTACCACGTGCTATAGTTATAAGTTTGTTTTTTTCGATATTCTTTATTTGTTTTTTTGAATCATTGAGCACGACTACCGCGCTCAATACAGGCACATTATATACATTGGTGCCATTGATCACCGCTCTTCTCTGCCTGTTTATTTTTCGCGAAGGTATTACTTTTAAGCAAATTATTGTTTATTTTCTAGGGGCAGTGGGCACTTCCTGGGTGGTTTTTAACGCTCAGCTTGATTTATTTTTATCATTTACTTTGAATAAAGGTGATTTGATATTTATAATTGGCATATTCTCTATGTGTTGTTACTCTGTTTCAATGAAGTTATTGTATCGAAATGATGAAATGGTTGTATTGGTTTTTTGTATTCTAATAGGCGGTTCAGTGTGGATGGCCGTTGTGCTACTTTTTTTAGGTCAGCCACTTCAATGGAATTTAATACAGGGCACGTCGGTTTATTATATGGTTTACCTGGTCATTGGGGCCACGCTTGCGACAGTTTATATCTATCAAAAAACAACTGTTGTACTGGGTCCAAGTCGCGTAAATGCATATATTTACCTGAATCCGGCATTCGTCGTCGTACTGTTATTTTTAATCGATGGAATATCAATTTCTACGGCAATATTGCCTGGTATTTTAATGTCGGCCGTTGCGACCGTTATTCTTCAGAAAAATCATAATCATGAAAATGTAACCGCATGAATTAATCAGATGAAATGGTTTGTTGTCGTTCACCTCTACAATTTTGTATTTATTAAGCAAGGTTAATGTTATGGAAATGAAACCTGTCCTCATTGCAATTGTGTTGTTTTTTTGTTTATCAGTAAATGGGTGTGCTTCTATCGCATTGTCTTTTCGTGATCACGAAGATAAAAATATAAAAAGCAATATTTATATTGGTACTCGCGCCGAGTATAGAACACTGACGTTTGCGCGCCACAAAGAGGGCGATGGGTTATTTGCACATCTAATAGTGTGGCCTATTGCCCTGATAGATTTCCCTTTGTGTCTGGTCGCCGATACGTTATTTTTGCCCTATACATTGTTTACCATAAAAAGTGACAGTGAGTAATCCTAAATAAATCAGTTGAATCGTAGCGAGGGCGACTAAAGTGCAGAAGATAAAGTCTTTTTCCCTGATTTTAGGCGATCGCGTAGTCACCTCTACGGGTGAGCTTAAAATCAGGGAAAAAGACTTTAGGTTCAGTGCATTAGGCGTCCGCAGCAGATTC
>CAZWBV010000104.1:0-9057 GCA_964632225.1 uncultured Gammaproteobacteria bacterium
GTGTACGCCTCCCGAGCCTTGAAGAAGTGAATACGCAATGATTAGGCTGCCGCCCAGGATGCCCACCATCCAGAATGACATGCTGGGCCGTTCGTCGCCGATGAGTACGCCAACCAACGCGGTCGCTAACGGTAAAATACCCAAAACAACACCGCCATGAGAGGCCGGAACATAGAGCATTGCCCAGGACGAAAATACAGGAAAACCAATAACAACACCAAGCGCCACGATAAACAATTGATATATTTGCTTTCTATTTGGAATGGTTTGACGGAACCAGAGCAGTAATATTGCCGCAAATAAGGCGGCTAATACTGCACGCCCCAAACCGATAAAAATTGGGTTGAGATCGTGAACAATAATTCGAGTTGCGGGTAATGTTAAACCGAAAGCACTTACTCCCGCTATTCCTAATAGCATCCCCTTCGTTTCATCGTTCATCGTTTTTTTCTTAGGCACCTGCTTGATCTTAACTGGTTAATATCCCCGTTGCGTATAAAGCGCCATGTTACAATACAATTTCATTTGCCTCACTGGCCAAAAATTTGCGCCACACTGCATCGGGTTTCCAATTATCCCTGCTGTCGTGGTAGGACTTACTGCACAGGTCTGGCAACTGATTTATTTAGGTTTAACATGGCACTAACGCTAAGTCAGACAAACACCCAGGAAATTTTCTTTATATGGTTTTTTATATTTTTTTTATATTATAGTGGAACTGCTTTCTGAGAGTGTTTTTCGAACTGCAATAAGTATAGGTAGAAACCCAAACGCGGCAATGAACCATTGCCATGTACTTGTAATATCCAGGTCTTCTGCCCCCAGGCCGTATAGTGCGACAAACCCTATCCAAGTCGGCCCTGCACAATGTGCCAATACAGTAATATAGGTCCGGGAAAAAATCAGTATAAACAATCCAGCAATAGACCAACGGTAGATGGATCCACTGCTGTATTTGACAGCAGCCGCATGACTGAATAGCCAGACACCAATACCCGAGATCAATCCATAAATAACGAGAGAATTAAAGTCAAGTTCCAATGTCCACAAATACAAACCACTGCGGGGGTCGAATTGACCTATTGCGATCAACGTTTTGTTCGAGAAAAGGCTGTTTGTCTTCCTAGCACTTTGTTCGAACATGCTGGAAAACAGAGGTAAAGAATGCAAAATTGGAAATTGGATATTATTCACAAGCCCAGTGTTTGCCAGCATCATTATGCCGACTAATAATAAGATGCAAATAAAGAAAAATAACGTACTTAGGGTTACCCATTTACCAAAGGTCAGGCTTTTTGTGTTTCTGTATCCTCCTAGCATGGCCCATAATTACCAGATTTTCACATCGAAATAAACCATAGATTCTTTCTGGCTCTGGCCCTGGCTCTATCAACTGACCCTTTTAATATCACCTTGACGGTGTACTAGTGAAATATTGTAGAAATAATGGTTTAATTATAAACATCAGGATTATCGTCTTTAATTGCGTTTCGGGAGGTGTTATGGGGAGGTGTCATGGCGACTTATGCTATTGGTGATGTTCAAGGTTGTTATGCAGAACTCCAGCTATTATTGGAAAAAATTGCTTATAACACGTCGCAAGATATACTTTGGTTTGCGGGTGATTTGGTAAACCGAGGCCCTGATTCACTTTCTGTATTACGCTTTGTGAAATCGTTAGGCGATCGCGCGGTGACTGTATTGGGGAATCATGATTTGCATTTGTTAGCGATAGCGGCAGGATGTGCTAAGAATAAATTACCCGATACCTTGGAACCCATCTTAACGGCGCCAGATTGTGATGAATTATTAGACTGGTTACGCTTTCAACCCTTACTGCACCATGACCCATCGTCAGATTTTACGTTACTGCATGCCGGATTGCCGCCACAATGGGGCTTGCTCGAAGCGCAAACATGTGCTCAGGAAGTTGAGACGTTGCTGCGTGGCGATGATTATCAAGAATTTTTCAAACATATGTATGGAAACCAACCAGATATCTGGTGTTCGAATTTATCGGGGTGGGAGCGACAGCGCTTTATCGTAAACTGTTTTTCTCGCTTGCGCTACTGCGATGCAAATGGGAAGTTGTCACTAAATGAAAAAGGGCGGCCCGGTTCCCAGGCAAGCGCCTGCTTGCCTTGGTTCGAAGTGCCAAATCGATTAAGCAAAAAGATGAAAATCATATTTGGTCACTGGTCAACGTTAAAGTTGAGTTCGGTGTCGGAACCAGGGATTTTTCCTACGGACACCGGTTGCGTATGGGGAGGGAAGCTCACCGCAATCAGGTTACAAAAAAAACCTGAATACATTAATGTGGGGTGCGATCAATTAAAGTCTATTGGTTAATCAAGATATCACGGTTCCTCACTCAATCCCAGGCTGAGAATTTTTTGAATAAATTTTCATAGTCCATACCCGCTTTTTTCGCAGAAAAGATAACATCTTCATCCCGGGCAATGCCTGCGTTGGGGGGTGGCTTCGAGCATATATAATTTTCCATCATTTGCTAATCGTAAATCTATGCGCGCAAACTGATATTCAATGCCCCAGCGTTTACGGTATTTTTTGTTCCATTTAACCTAAAATTAGTTTCGGTTCCTCTCCAGTACGGTAAAACTATAATCGTATTTATTTTTTTTATCGGCAGAACAGTCAATTCGTTTAATTTCACGCCAGTCTTCTTTGTTGTATCCAGGAAACCAGCTATCACCCTCGAATTCATGATGGATATCCGTCAAATACAGTCGATCTGCGCGCGATAACATTTGTGCATAGAATGTCGCGCCGCCAATGACCATGATTTCATCGGCACTGCACGCCGCGTGAATCGCGTCATCGATGGAATGGACCACTATGGAATCATTTGCAATATAATCTGCATCGCGTGTAATGATGATATTGCTTCTGCCCGGAAGAGGTTTTGCGCCGAATGATTCAAATGTTTTGCGTCCCATCACGATAGGTTTGCCCATGGTTTGTTCACGAAACCATTTCATGTCGGCGGGCAGTTTCCAAGGCAAGCTATTCTTGATACCGATAACCCGGTTTTTGCCCATTGCGGAGATGAGTGAGATGATCATTTTCGTTAAATTAGAAACTGTTTAAATTAAAAAGGCTTCTTTAAATTGCAACGGCTGCGTGAGTCGCATGGGATCAAGTATGTTTGATACATTATAAATATTTCGGGCAATTGCGCAAGATAATGACGTGGCTATAAATCAGGTCTTAATCTTAATGCAGGTGTTATTTCGTTTGGGCGTCTCGGACAGTCTTTCTTATTGTAAAATTCTTTCAGTGGGTTTGCCAAGATAGTATCCTTGTGCGTAATCCACATTGTATTCCTTAAGTAAGTTCAGCGTATCTTCATCTTCGACGTACTCGGCAATCGTTTTTTTGCCAAACCCGCGGGCCACATCGGTTATTGCTTTGACCAATATTTGATTATTGCGATTTTGTGAAAGTTGTCTAACAAACGCACCATCAATTTTGATGTAATCTACTGGTAGTTGCTGCAAGTAGTAAAAGGAAGCAAAGCCAACGCCAAAATCATCTAATGCAAAGCAACAACCCAACTGTTTTATAGTGGAGATAAGCTCGCATGCGGCTGAAAAATCTGTCAACGCCGCTGTTTCGGTTATTTCAATGATAATATTTTCAGTGTTAAAATTGGATTTATGAAACAGATCGGTTAGAAGTGGGAGTAAGGTCGGGTCTGAAAATGCATGTGCCGACAAATTTATTGCCAGTGTTATTTTTTTTGTATGGCCCAGTGAAATATCAGCCAATTTCTCTATCGTATGCTTCAATACCCAATGATCAATTTCTCGAATTAAGCCGGTTTTTTCTGCCACCTCAATAAAGGGTGCGGGTGCGATGAGTTTTCCGTTAGCGCCACGCATTCTAATGAGTGCTTCATAATGCGAAATACTGTTGTTCTGTAGATTGACTATCGGTTGAAAATGTAATAGGAATTTATCATTATTGAGGGCGTTTTCTATTTTGCGTTGCCAATAAACCTGATTTTCTAATTTTTCTCTTGCCTGTTCAGTGTTGGAGAATATATGCCAACAACCTCGGCCGCGCTGCTTCGCTAAATACATTGCAATATCCGCGTTACTTAATAATTCATTTACGGTACTTCCGTGTTGCGGGTAATGGGAAATACCGATGCTCGCTGACAGTCTTTGCAGTGAGTTTAGCCCGGGGATGCAAAGTTTATTGAGTTCCTGATTGATATTTTTTGCAACCCGAATAACCCCTTCATTGTCAATTTCGTGTAATGCTATTGCAAACTCATCACCCCCTAAGCGAGCGATAATATCTGTATCTCTGAGCAATAATTTCAACGTATTAGCGACCTGTTGTATGACGATATCGCCTGTATGATGTCCTTGCGTATCGTTAATTGTCTTGAAATTATCCATATCCAGAAAAATGAGTGCGCCTGAATGTTTATAACGGGAAGACATTTTCAGTGTGTTTAAAAAAAGTTCGTTGAAACGCCGTCGGTTGTACAATCCGGTTAAACTGTCATGGTCAGCGAGCCAGGAGATACGTTGTTCAGCTATTTTTCGATCGGTGATATCCGATCCCACAGAAAGAATGACTGGGCCCTCATCGTCAACAGAGTGAAGATGTGAATGAATCCAGCTAATGTTCCTTATTTGGCCGTTTTTACATTTGATACACGCCTCATCTCTATAGTGATTTTGAGTTCCTTTGGCCACGTCTTGAAGAGAACCAAGGCAACTGTTAGCCAGTTCCTTTTGATCCAGCAAATCAATGAAGTTCTTGTTTACCAGTTCAGATGTTGAATAACCTGTTAGATGTCTACCATATTTATTCATTAATATTATATTGCCATGTTGATTTTGTGTGATAATCATAACTTGAGCAACATCTAACAGTCTTCGTACGAAATTCATTTCTTGTTTTAGCTGACCCATGTTGTCAGCGAGTAAATTGGTTTGTTGATCTACTGTGTTATTTAGTTCTTCAAGTTGTTGGGCCAGCTCAAGCGCGGTGATAATTAATAAATCAGTTTCATCGTTAATTAAATGTGGATTATGGTGCTTAATGACAGATGTTCTGAAATTTTTAAATTTGGATTTTGCCAATAGCGGTAAAGCATGGACAGTGTATTTAAGTTTTGACAGCGGACTCCAAAGTATTAATAGCAACGCTGATTCAGATAAAATTAATCCGAATATGCCGATTAAAAGCGTGTTCAATTTTGCTTGTTTCATATTCGTCAATGGGCCGCTGATGTCTTCAACTAACACCATGTAACCCATGCCTTGCTGGACAGTTCGATCAAACGGCTCTAATGAGACTTCGTAAAACTTGCTGCCGAATGCGATTTGGCGCGCTTCATCTATTACCGCACTGGTTGTATATTGTCTTGAGGTTGCTTGTAAAATATTGACACTTTGGTTGGCGTGGGAAATGGCGAAAAGCGTGGCATTCCAAGGGCGTAGGAAACGGGTCTGCAACGGCTCGTTAACGGGTAAATCGTTTTCAAAAACAAGGATGCCAATGTCGGTATCCTCTCTATGCTTAAAATCAAGTACCAGGCTGGCCAGGTACTGTCCGATGACTAAAACACCCAGTGATTCCCCCTTAGACATTAGTGGCATAACCGATAGCTGCAAACATGCGTGTGTGCATTTAATTATCGATACGGGCGTTTCAAATTGCGTTACTTTGGCTATTGTTTGAGTTAATGCCGCATCAATCGTGACCGCATTATTGCTGTCACCCCATTTGTATTTTTGTTTGGCGTTTGCATCAAACAGCGCCAAGTAGTCAATATTTAAATCTACGTACAAGGAGGGCCAGAGGTTATCCAGCGCCTCTGACAGAAGCGGACTTTTATTGTCAATGTTGGTATTTCGTATGCCGGCCAGTGCGGGAATTAACTCACCAATTTGCTGGAGCTGTAATGATGACTTTGCGATTAGCGATTTTATTGCGAATCTATTGTAGGTATGCGTATCAACCCTATTTTGCTCAAAAGTCTGCTCAAGCGCACGCGCATGCAGTACATAGAACAGGGTATTGACGGTAAGCAGCACCAAGCTCAATAAGATCAGTGCCTTCCATTTAAGACTTAATATTTTATTGGCGTCGAGTTTGATAATGTCTTGCATACATTAGTTTCAATCGTATATGCCAATAAAACCGAGTAAGTTGACGTTTAGATTTGATAGGAAATCAACGCTGTGAATAGTCGCCAATGTTGTACTTGATCCTGTACATCGGGATTATCATCGATGGACAACCAAGCTGCGCCATTGACCCAATGATTTTCAATTCTTAGCATCCAGGACGGCGCAAATTCCACGCGCATACCAATTGTCCAGTCTTTTGAAAACTGACTAAATGCCGGGCGACCCGTTACCGATTCCCAATTTTTGCCGTTTCTGTCATCTTTGTTAGTATAGGTGACATCGTAGCGTAGTATAGCATCCCACTGATCATTGAATCGGTAAGTTCCCTGAATATATGCACTCTCTCCTTCAATTTTGTCAATTCCCGTGTAGGGCGTCAGTCCTTTAAATGAGAACGGTCGTCTGGAATATTCCGCCGTTGTACTCCATTTTTGTGTATTATATTGGAGAGAGAAAATACGGGGTCGAAAAACTAACTCACCTGAGGTCACAATGTCTGCATTGCCAGGTTGATATTTGGCCTTTAGGTTAATTAAACTTAACGCCCATGCCAGCCCTTCTCCATCAGGTTGATAGCCAAACTTAGCGATTTGCGAGGTTCGTGCTGAAAATTTACCTGGTCTATCACCACCCAGTAGAATTTTTTCAGATATCTCACTGTCTATAATCGGATCGGCGATTTGTAATTGAATATTCAGATAACCAGAGTTCAGGGATCTTTGTAGATAAAATTGGGCACCGTCTGATGATAGGGTGAGTTCACGTGTGCGATCAAAATAAATTGATTGTGGTAATACGATACTTGGTCGGGTCGATGCGACATCCCTTGTTTCATTGTAGAAACCAATTGGATTTTTAACGCGGCCCAGCCTTACGCCGGAGTTTTGCTTTAGGCCAGAGTAAAAACGATAGTCCAATAATAGAAAGTCAATTTGTGGACGGCTGCTACTTTCCTGGTTCGCCGTTCTTGATAAAATCTGGCCCGATAGGAGGATATCGTCTCTTGGGCGTGACGACGCGTTGATCGCAATTTCCCGAAAATTGAAACTGCCATTACCTTGACTGTCCCCATAAAAATTGTTGTCACTCGTTAAAGAATAACCCTGGCTAAAAAATCCGTGAACTTGCGTGGATTTAAGTAGCTCACTACTACCAGATTCACTTACGTTGATAAGCCCAGCTAACATTACTATTAGTGCGGGTGTGAAAGTTTTTGTACTCATCTCAGTTAATTTCAAGTATAAAAGTTTGTTCGTCTACAGAATCCTCAGGTAGATAGCCGATGGAACCTGGGGTATTTATTATTTTTTCTTTCATTTCGGCGACACTTTTTACTTGTAGCGGTGCCTGGCCAGTGCCTGAATAAACGAGGCTATCCCAGGTTCGCTGAAGCTGGTATGGAAACACACCGAGCACCGTTTTACAAAATTCTCGATGGTCCAGGTTTTCGCTGTTCAGTACAAACACCCGGATAGGTGTGCCGTCAGGCCATTTATTGCGTCGCATCGAAAATATAGCGCGTAGGGTTTGTTGTGACACTTTTTCTTGAATAAGATTGGGATGGACCGCTACAACCTGACTCATTGCAGGTTTAATTATTATAAAAAGCAATAGGCTCAGTGTCACAAGCTGACGATTGATGGTCATGAATTTTCAATTATCATACGATGTACGTTAATCTAATTAATGCAAATACGATTAGCAATTCCAAAGTCTAGATTTGATTCAATTCATTTAACCAGCATGCAGTCAGTTTATTCCCTCAACTTTAGTCTATAATTCTTTGGAGTAGAATTGTAATGCCCAGGCAATTAATTCTATAATTTATAAAATTCTACAATCTTAATCTACAATCTTAAGAAGTATAGCTAAATAATAATATATGGAAAAAATTCTTAGCGAATTTAACGGTTATTTTAGTATTGTCCCCGCAAAATCCAAGGATCAAGTCGCGATTAGTCAGAAATTGCGTTATCAGGTGTATTGTCAGGAAAATAAGTTAATTGAGAAGCAGGTGGCCCCGGATGAATTAGAATTTGACGAATACGATTACCGGTCTGAGCACTGTTTGTTGATGTATCGACCAAATAATATTTGTATTGGAACAGTTCGACTCATCTTAGCTGACCCACAACGCAGTGATTTACCCTATCCCATTGAGCAATTTGATATATTGCGACGCACCAGCCGTGACAAAAAGTGGAAAGCGCCTCGCGCAAAACTGGGCGAAATCTCCAGATTTGCCGTCAGCAAACGATTCAAACGACGAAGTGGCGAGAATCGATTCTCTCACGGTATTACGGAGGCGTTCAATGAAGTCGATTTGCAAACGATTAAGCGCTGGTATCCACACATAACACTGGGCTTATTTCGGGCCATTTTGCATATGAGCCGACAGCACGGTATAGAATATTGGTACGCCATTATGGAGCCTAGTTTGATTAGGTTGCTGTCTCGAGCCGGTATAAAGTTTACCGCAGTGGGGCCTTTGGTTGAGTACCACGGTCTTCGGCAGCCCTGTATCGGCATAGTAGAAAATATATTAGGTAATATTCACGACCTTCGTTATGATATCTGGAAATTTATTACCAGCGAAATTCATGGGGGTGTTGATGGGAGTATTGATTCAGTATAGTCGATTAGCCTGATATCAGTTCGTTTGTATTTTCATCGTTTCTTCTATCACTGTGCCTTCACAACGGTGCCTTGATCGCCATTGACGTGTAATTGATCACCGTCATTGATGGTTTTAAATACACCGGCAACGTTGACCACCGCCGGAATACCGTATTCACGGGCGACGATCGCGCCGTGAGAGAGTTGGCCGCCGGTCTCCATTACAATGGCGGCGGCGTTCAAAAACAGCGGTGTCCAGGCGGGGTCG
>CAZWBV010000105.1:0-8948 GCA_964632225.1 uncultured Gammaproteobacteria bacterium
TTCAAAATTTCGCCCTGATTTTAGCTTACCAGACGTAGAGGGGGAAATGCGTAATATAAGTGAGTGGGATGGTAAAGTCACTGTTGTAAATTTCTGGGCAACATGGTGCCCACCCTGCCGTAAAGAAATACCTGCCTTTATCGATCTTCAGGAAACATATGAAAATCAGGGGCTGCAATTCGTCGGCATCGCTATCGACTCCCTGGAAAAAGTACAGGACTTCATTGACACAATGGGGATTAACTACCCAACCCTGATAGGTGAAAACAAAGCCATTGAGATCTCAAACCACTACGGCAACCGATTTGGCGCATTGCCCTATACCGCAATTATAAATCGACAAGGCAATATTACCTTCGTTAAACGTGGCGAACTCACTCGCAGCCAAGCCGAAGAACAGATCAAATCCTTGCTCTAATCACACAGAACTGGCACTGGCTCTCAGCTCAGCCTGCCCCCTCCCTAAACAATACAAAAACACCCCCTCCCCCGCAAACTAACAAGCCCAATATCACGGTTAATATTGCACTATTTTCGTTAAAAACAGGAGAAATATGTTGCGAACGTCGCCAATCTCGCAAACTTCTGGACAATCGGTTCGATTTTGAGCATAATCGCCGAAGCAACGACAGAAACTTAAGCTCTTTGCCACTTTATTTACACGTTAGCGGCAAAATAACTAAACTTGACTGCATATTTACGTAAATTCGACACAAATGGCAACTGTACTTGTACTTAATGGACCCAACTTAAACCTCCTCGGCAAACGTGAACCGGCACATTACGGTTACACTAGCTTGGAAGCAATAAATAAACGCCTGGTTGATTTAGCGCAGGCAGCCCAGCACACATTAGTCAGTTTTCAAAGTAATGCCGAACACGAATTAGTGGAACGCGTGCAAACCGCTATGGCGGACTGCGTTGACTTTATCATTATCAATCCCGCTGCGTTTACTCATACCAGTGTTGCAATACGCGATGCCCTCGCAGCAGCACAAATTCCTTTTATTGAAATACATTTATCTAATATTTTTTCGCGCGAATCATTCCGCAAAGAATCTTACTTCTCCGACATCGCTATTGGCGTAATATCGGGACTGGGCGCGATCGGTTACGAGCTGGCACTCAATGCCGCCCTGAAACACATATCAAAGAAAAAGGTCTAATTCTAATGGATATCCGCAAAGTAAAAAAATTAATTGAATTACTGGAAGAATCTGGCATCGCCGAACTTGAAATAAAAGAAGGTGAAGAATCAGTGCGAATTAGTCGCTATGGACCTACCGCAGCAACGATGTCCATTGCAGCGCCTTCTTTTGCGTTACCGGCCGCCAATATGCAAGCTGCCGTACCCGCTGTCAATCAGGCTGACCCCGCATCGGCACCCACAGCAGATCAAGAAGAAGAAATTTCGGGACACCCGGTTAAATCACCGATGGTAGGCACATTTTATCGCGCCCCGTCACCGAGCGCGCCGCCATTTACCGAAGTCGGCCAACACGTCAATGAAGGCGACACCATATGTATAGTGGAAGCAATGAAGTTACTAAATCAAATCGAAGCAGACAAATCGGGCATAATTAAAAAAGTCCTAGTTGATAATGGGCAACCCGTGGAATACGGCCAACCCCTGTTTATTATCGACTTAGAACAATAACTATAGCTATTCACTGTATCTATGGTTATTCCGTCTACTGCAACGGGTATGGCCTGAAGATCAAAAAAATATATTACTGCGTATTATACAACAACCGCGCACAATAATTATCTTTGAAGACAATGTTTAAAGAGAATGTTTAAAGAGAATGTTTGAAAAAATTGTTATTGCAAATCGGGGCGAAATTGCTTTACGCATTTTACGTGCGTGCCGTGAGTTAAACATTAAAACCGTCGCCTTACATTCAACAGCAGATCGCGAACAAAAACATGTATTACTCGCAGACGAGACTGTGTGTATCGGTCCACCCGCGTCCGCAGAAAGCTATCTGAATATACCCGCCGTTATCAGTGGAGCAGAAGTCACCGATGCTGTTGCGATCCATCCAGGTTACGGCTTCTTGTCAGAAAACGCTGATTTTGCGGAGCGGGTTGAGCAAAGTGGGTTTGTTTTTATCGGCCCGAAGGCAGAAACCATTCGCATGATGGGCGACAAAGTATCTGCCATCAAATTAATGAAAGAAGCGGGTGTACCCTGCGTACCCGGTTCAGACGGTCCGTTGGGCGATGACGCCAATACAAACCTGCGATTGGCCGCAGAAATAGGCTACCCCATCATCATTAAAGCTTCCGCTGGTGGCGGTGGCCGCGGTATGCGCGTCGTGCACAGTGAAGCAACCTTACTAAACGCCATTACATTGACTAAAACAGAAGCTGGCACTGCCTTTGGTAATGACATGGTGTACATGGAAAAATACCTGGAAACACCACGCCATATCGAATTTCAGGTGCTGGCAGACACGCACGGCAACGCAATTCATTTAGGGGAACGGGACTGCTCATTACAACGACGCCACCAAAAAGTCATTGAAGAAGCACCTGCGCCAGGCATAACACAGGAAATTAGAAACAAAATCGGCGCACGCTGCGCCCAGGCGTGCAGGGATCTCGATTACCGAGGTGCGGGTACCTTTGAATTTTTATATGAAAACGGTGAATTTTACTTTATTGAAATGAATACACGTATTCAAGTGGAACACCCTGTTACAGAAATGATAACAGGTGTCGATATTCTCAAGGAACAAATACGTGTGGCAGCGGGCGAACCTCTATCATACACTCAAAGCGATATTGAAATACGAGGACATTCCGTCGAATGCCGAATTAATGCTGAAGACGCGAAAACCTTTATTCCATCACCAGGAAAAATAGCCGACTTTCATCCACCAGGCGGCCCCGGTGTTCGACTTGATACACATATTTATGATGGCTATACCGTTCCGCCTTACTACGACTCAATGATTGGCAAGCTGATTGTTCACGGAGAAACAAGAGACATCGCCATGATTCGCATGTTGGGCGCACTCAACGAAATGTATATCGAAGGTATTAATACTAATATTTCGCTGCATATGGAACTCGTTAAAGATGTCGCGTTTCTCGCTGGTGGCGTAGATATTCATTACCTAGAGAAAAAACTTGGAATTTAGAAGTAGATAAAAGAATAGAAATTAATGATAAAAGTAGAAAATCCTGAACAAAAAATATTTAACCTTGATGTGTTAGTTACACGTCTTGTTATGATCTTTTTCCTTTAATCTTTACCCATTACCCCCTGCTCTCAAATGTGGTTGCAATTAAAAATAAACACGCCTGACAAGCACATTGACGTAGTTTCTGATGCGCTATCTGATCTTGGCGCGTCGGCACTCACCTTTATTGATAGTGCAGATGAGCCTATTTACGAACCCGATCACGGCACCACGCCTTTGTGGCAACAAACCACGATTGTAGGTTTATTTGCAGCGGATATTGATGCTGAAAAAATTATTGCACAACTCCGTTTGAACATTGATAAAAATATTAAGTTAACCTGGCACAGTGAACCACTTAAAGACCAGGTGTGGGAAAATGCCTGGATGGACCATTTTGAGCCAATAAAATTTGGCAACAAACTTTGGGTTTGCCCCAGTTGGAAAGCAATACCCGACCCGAACGGAATAAATATACTTCTCGACCCAGGACTCGCATTTGGAACAGGCACCCACGCAACCACCGCACTTTGCCTGGAAGCATTGACGCGACGCTCACTGGACCAGGCTAATATAATAGATTATGGATGCGGATCGGGTATTTTGGCGATAGCCAGTATCAAATTGGGTGCATCAGATGCCTGGTGTATTGACAATGATCCCCAGGCATTGCTTGCAACATCAGAAAACACAAAAAAAAATAATATTGAAAATAATTGCCACCTCTTCATGGCAAATAAATTTTCACAACATACTATTCAACAATGGTCGCAACAAAGTTCTCAACAATTTTTGCAGCCAGGCTCTACAGTCAGCGCGGATTTACTCATTGCCAATATTTTGGCTAAACCACTGGTGGCATTAGCCGCCTATTTTGCACAATTACTTAACAATAATGCGGATATTTTGCTATCAGGTATTCTGCAGCACCAGGAACAAGAAATCGTTCAAGCGTATACGCCGTGGTTCGATATTACTAAAATTAGCAAAGCCGCAGAATGGCTATGCATAGAAGGCAAACGCAGGCCGGAACCACGGATTAAGCCGTAATTTGTCTCGGAATTCGTCTATAGTTAAACCAAGACATAAGATACAAAATAGCTAATGTACACACGTTGCCCTTATTGTCACACTTACTTTAAAGTACTGGCAGAACACCTGAAAAAAGCCGGTGGACAAGTGCGCTGCGGCCAATGCTATAAAGTCTTTAATTCGATAGGTAATCTTATCGAAAAATTACCGGTTCCGTTAACAAAAAAACTGGCCGAAAAACGAAAAAATGAAACCGTACTTCCCACCCCGCCCAGTTCGCCGCCAAGCGGTGAAGCAAAAGAACCCTTATATCAGCCAGCCAATGATACACATGAACAGGAAACAGCGACAAAGCCTGCCGTAAAAAATGTTAAATACGATCCTGTTGTGGAAACCACACGCCACCCGACACCAAAGCCTTCTATACCAGAATATGAACCTCATTTACGATTGAATAGAGCAACGAAAACTGAATTCAAGAAAAAGAAATCGATAGAATCGATCACTCTATCAAAGAAAGATAAAATTAACGGTATCCACGCTGGCCCTCACTCGCCGAATAAAGACCTCATTGTCCACCCTACGGTGGGTGTTAATGACGAAGACGAACTACAGCACAATATTTCCCTGTATTGGGGTATTGGCTTATCAGTTCTGTTAGGTATTTTTGTTATTCAATACAGTTTTTTCTATCGGGGCGATCTAGCGCAACAAGCAGGCTTAAAACCCTGGATAGTCGCTTTATGCGATATTGCAAATTGTGAAATTCCTGCACAACATGACATACGCGCAATTAAATTGGTCCGTAGAGATATTACCACCCATCCAAAGGTGAGCAATGCGCTTTTAATCAGTGCTGCACTGGTGAATGAATCTAAAAATGTCCAGCCATTTCCGGTAATGCGAATTCAACTATCGGATACAGTGGGGCAAATTCTGGCATCAAGAAAATTTGATCCACAGGAGTATATGGATGCTGATATAAATTTACGTAAAGGCATGCCTCCTGGAAATCCGATACAAATTAACCTGGAAATTGTTGACCCTGGAAAATCAGCCGTTAATTTTGAATTCGATTTTTTTTACCCGAAGATGAAATAATCCCGCAAAGAATTGCGGTATAAGCCCACCACAAGTTCTTTCTTAACACACCGCATTATAACTTTATGTCACATCGTTATGCCGTAAAAACTGCATTTTATTAATAATAGCTATCCACACCCCATACTATGTGACTGTAGGGCCTTAATTTAAAATGCAAATTGGTTAGTCAAGCGAAATCATTCATAAAAATCAAAATAACTCTTCACTGGCATAATACATTCCAATATTTAATAAAAAATAAAATATATTTTCTCCAAGTCAGGCAACTTGTACTTTTATAAAGCAAAATAAAGAGGTACTATGTCCCCCCTTAGAAGATCACACAGCGCGAATATTTGAAATATTTATATCTTAACTAAGCTTGATACTGATAGCGGGTGGGTAATCAATAGCTGACAAGTTCACAGAGCCATTATGTGCAAGCAAGTATTTGATAATGCCTTTAGTATAACTTTTACGATAAGAATAAATGTTAGAAGATGAATAAATATTTCTTATAAAGTAAGATACCCGAAAACACACAATTGAAATAATGTAAATAAATGCAAATAGGTCCCTACAATATTTCAAACAGACTCGTGCTCGCCCCGATGGCAGGCGTCACAGACCGCCCATTCAGACAACTCTGTAAAAGTTTGGGTGCGGGTATGGCTGTATCTGAAATGGCATCTTCAAATTCTTTATTATGGGGTAGCAAAAAAACGCAACGACGTATTAACCATGACGGCGAAACCGAGCCTCGTGCAATACAAATAGCGGGTGCCGATCCAAAAATGATGGCTAACGCAGCCCGATACAATCGTGATAGAGGCGCACAAATTATTGATATTAATATGGGCTGCCCCGCAAAAAAAATATGTAACGTTATGGCAGGTTCAGCGTTATTACAAAACGAAAAGCTTGTTAGCCAAATACTCGAATCGGTTGTCAGCGCGGTGGACATTCCGGTTACATTGAAAATTCGCACCGGATGGGATACGACCCACCGAAACGGGCCACGTATTGCTAAAATTGCGGAACAATCAGGAATCCAAGCACTTGCTGTCCATGGACGAACACGCGCCTGTGCTTATAAAGGAAATGCTGAATACGATACCATCGCCAAGATTAAACAATCGGCGACCATTCCCATCATTGCGAATGGTGACATTACAACAATAAAACAAGCAAAATATGTTTTGGAATATACAAACGCTGATGCCATAATGATCGGCCGCGCCGCGCAAGGTAGGCCGTGGATTTTTAGAGCGATAGAACACTACCTTAAAACAGGCAGAGAATTGCCGGAACCAAGCTTAATAGAAGTTCGCGATATTTTGTTAGGCCACTTAACTAATTTATACCATTTTTATGGAGAATACACTGGTTTACGTATGGCCAGGAAACATATTTCCTGGTACAGCAAAAGCCAGCCACATGGAGCTGCTTTTAGAAATGTAATAAATAAAGTTGCATCTGCTGAGCAACAATTTAAAATGACCAACAGCTTTTTTAATAAATTAATTAATGATTCAACAACTGGTTCACTAGAAGCCGATTCACTAACAAGCTTTCCACCAACAAACTTTCCACCAACAAAGGAGATGGCTGCATGAGTACAATGCCTGCCCACATACACCAAAACAACGATAACTTAAACAAAGCTGCCGAAGCAAATGCCGCTGAAGTAAACGTTGCTGATACCAACTCCAATCCTCTTCGTGCTTGTGTAAAAACGATGATGGAAGACTACTTTAACGACATGGCTGGCCACCAGATTGGCGATATCTATGAAATGGTCCTCAACGAAGTTGAGCACCCATTATTAGAATCTGTTATGCAATATACCCGTGGAAATCAAAGTAAAGCAGCTGAATTACTTGGCATAAATCGCGGTACACTGCGTAAGAAATTGAAAAAGCACGACCTGGATTAATTTCACGTCATTAAATGAAAGTATTTAAAAAGTACTTTTTTCGAAGATACTTTTTTGGTTTTAAACTGCTATATCAACAAAGCAGCCAATATTGGCTGCTTTGTTGATTTTTAGTCATTGATATTTTGCTGATTTATTTAGGTTTGTAGTAACTTACCACTGGCTTCGCGCCCAACTTGAAACTGGGAGAAAAGAACGTGCCCGTTATTAGACGTGCGTTAATCAGTGTCTCTGACAAAACCGGTATCATCGATTTTGCGAAAAACCTCGAAGAACGCGATATAGAAATTTTATCTACCGGAGGAACAGCCAAGCTTCTGACTGATAGCGGCATAACAGTACGCGAAGTGTCTGATTATACAGGTTTTCCAGAAATAATGGGCGGACGCGTTAAAACGCTGCACCCTAAAGTACATGGTGGCATTCTGGGTCGACGTGGTATTGACGAAAATACAATGCAGCAAAATGGTATTAACCCTATCGATCTTGTCGTCGTCAACCTTTATCCATTTGAAAATACGATTGCTAATCCAGATTGTCGTTTAGCTACGGCCATCGAAAATATTGACATCGGTGGTCCCACCATGGTCCGTGCTGCCGCAAAAAATTATGTTGATGTTACTGTCGTCGTTGATAACAGCGATTTTGCTCATGTAATTAAAGAAATGTCAGCAAATAGCGGCTCAGTCACCGAAGCAACACGATTCTCTCTCGCCTGCAAGGCATTTGAACACACCGCACGTTACGATGCTGCGATTGCCAACTATCTGGGTTGCATACAACCGAACAGAAAAGACAATAATGAAAAATCCGACTTCCCACGCACATTTAGCATGCAATATAAGAAGATTGAAGACATGCGCTATGGCGAAAACCCTCATCAGAAGGCGGCCTTCTATATAGAACACGCTTCTCAAGACCCTTCTCAAGACCCTTCTCAAGATAAGCACGCAGGGCACATTGGCATCGATGCCAATGTGTCAACCGCGATCCAGATTCAGGGAAAAGCACTGTCATATAACAATATCGCAGACACCGATGCCGCCCTCGAATGTGTTAAACAATTCGGGCAACCCGCCTGTGTCATTGTAAAACATGCCAACCCCTGTGGTGTCGCTCTGGGTAACGATATAACTGTCGCATATAATCGGGCCTATGCCTGTGATCCCACATCTGCATTCGGCGGCATTATTGCATTTAACCAGGCATTGGATGCACACACGGCTAAAGCCATTATTGACCGCCAATTTGTTGAGGTCATTATCGCACCTGCTATATTAGAGGATGCAAAAGCGCTGCTGCTGTCCAAAGCGAATATTCGCATACTGCAATGCGGTCATTGGCAACAATCGAGCTCACCCGGTCTGGATTTCAAACGTGTTACAGGTGGATTACTGGTGCAAAATCGCGACACGGGCATGGTCGGTACAACCGAACTGAAGGTCGTCACGCAGCGTACACCAAGCAACCAGGAATTAAACGACTTAATGTTTGCTTGGAAAATAGCCAAGTACGTTAAATCGAATGCCATCGTTTACTGTAAAGAACTCACCACCATCGGCGTCGGTGCTGGACAAATGAGCCGTGTTTACAGCGCACGTATTGCCGCCATCAAAGCCGCAGATGCGGGACTGGAAGTCAGTGGCTCGGTAATGGCCAGTGATGCATTTTTTCCTTTCCGTGATGGCCTGGATTCAGCAGCAAAAGTC
>CAZWBV010000106.1:0-8947 GCA_964632225.1 uncultured Gammaproteobacteria bacterium
TTTAAGTTGTTCATTATTCGTTGCACCGATAATGTTACTGGTTAAAAAAGAGCGGCTGTTTACATAAGCCAACGCCATTTGTGCCGGATCTAGATTGTGAGCCACCGCAAGCTCTACGTAGGCCTGTATTGCTTTTTCTGCATTAGGACTGCTGTAACGCGTGAATGTGTCAAATAACGTCATTCTTGCCCCTTGAGGCCGTTTGCCCCCTAAATATTTACCGCTCAATGTACCGAATGCAAGGGGTGAATAAGCAAGAAGCCCCACGCCTTCACGGTGTACCGTTTCCGACAACCCGATTTCAAACGACCTGTTTAGCAGACTGTACGGATTCTGAATGCTGACAATTCTACTCAGATCGTCATTTTCTGCTATTTGCAGGTACTTCATCATTCCCCAAGCCGTCTCATTTGAGATGCCAATGTGACGAATTTTACCCTGTTTTTGAAACGCCGATAAAGCGGCAAGCGATTCCTCCAAACGAACCGAGTCGTCATTCGCGTTGTGGTGATACCCAAGCTCGCCAAAAAAATTTGTACGCCTGTCCGGCCAATGAAGTTGGTATAAATCGATATAATCTGTTTGCAGCCTTTTCAGACTATTATTAAGTGCAACTTCGATATTTTTGTGGTCAAGCTGCGAGTTGCCGCCGCGTATGTGGGGCAACCAATCTGCACGCCCGGCGACTTTACTGGCGAGAATCACCTTATCCCGGAAGTGACTTTTTTTAAACCAGCTGCCAATGTATTGCTCAGTTAAACCGGTGGTTTGTTCACGCGGAGGAACCGGGTAGATTTCAGCTGTATCAATAAAATTAACACCCATTTCCAGCGCAATATCCAGTTGGTTGTGAGCCTCCTGTTCCGTGTTTTGCTCTCCCCAGGTCATTGTGCCCAGACAGATCGCACTCACTTTAATCTCCGTATTACCCAATCTTCGCGTTTGCAATGATTTGATTCCTCTTATCATTCGTTAATAAAACAGGCTGCTTAGCTGCTAAAATCGGCAGGGAATCAGTCAGGTCAGGTTATCGACAATAAATATCATCCCAAGGATGAAAACAGTTTAGCAGATGCATTTAACCTCTGAAAAGCCCCAATTAAGGCTGGAAAATAAATATTATTGGGGAGATAATGCTTTTAATATAATCAAATAGCTTGGGCGACCTATACTGGCACTGGCAAATAGCGACCGAGATTACATTTTCTTAAAATTAGCTTATTGGACAGAACCAAGCTCTGTGAACCAAGCTCTGTGAACATCGCCCTGTGAACATCGCACGATGAAAGCATTTTTTGTCGTTATTATAATCGTGCTATCTACGTTGCCAGCAGCGTGTTCTTCGAAACCTAATTCAGTGAGTTATTTCCAAGAAGCTATCCTGGAAACAGATGCCAGCAAACAAGCTATATATGTTGTAAGCCATGGCTGGCATACCGGACTTGTTATACCCGCCATCGAAATTCAATCCCGTTTTCCTATGCTAAAAAAAAGATTCGGATCGGTTCCTTTTCTGGAAATTGGCTGGGGTGACAAAGGCTTCTACCAGGCCAATGAAATCACAACGGGATTAACGCTAAGCGCACTATTTTGGCCAACAGAGGCCGTTATTCATGCTGTGGCAGTACCTGAAAAAATTGAAGATTATTTTCCAAACAGTAACATCGAGAAGTTATGCCTTAATAAGGGAGAAATTTATGCTCTAATAAATTTTATTTCAAATAGTTTTCAAAAAAACCAGGAAGACGAAATAATTGAACTCAATACGGGTATATATGGCAATAGTCAATTTTATAAGGGCATGGGAAACTTTCATTTAATGAATACATGCAATAAGTGGACAGCTAAAGGGCTAAAAAGTGCAGGTATGGATATTTCCCCTACATTTAAACTGACCGCCGACAGTGTAATGGGTTTTATTCAAAAACGTAAGAAAACCGCCGCAAGTACACGCAGCACCCATTCTACCGCAACACATAACACCCGAATAATCTGCCGATAATGCGGCGCATTGCCACTGCGGGTATGAATATCTTGGCCGTCCGCGTACAATATGCGACGATACTGCCTGCGTTGGGGCTGCTTACTTCTTTTGAAATTAAAAATTAATAGCTCGAAAATTAATAGCTCGAAAATTAATAGCTCGATAAATCTCTGCCATTAAAACATAGTTTAACCCACTAATGAGAAATAGTTTAAAAAACATTTATTTTGCTTTTACGCTTAATCAACCCATTATTACGTTAATAATAGTTGCGCTGTGTATTGGTTCACTGGGTTATTTTGCTGATCGCTTCGAACTTGACGCTTCTGCCGACTCTCTAATACTTGAAGGCGACGAAGCCTTTAAATATTACCAACAACTATCAGCTCGCTATGGTTCTAACGAATTTTTATTCGTTACCTATACACCCAAAGCCGACCTGTTTGCAAAAGACACGCTGGCTGACCTCAAACGATTACGCGACGAACTCGCCAATCTCGAGCGCATCGGTTCTGTTGTCAGTATGCTCGATGTTCCATTAATACGCAGCCCCCGGGTCACACTCAGCCAGATACAGGAAGAGACGCGTACACTTGAAACACCCGGCGTAGACATGAATCTGGCCCGTGAAGAATTTCGCACAAGTCCGATTTATAAAAACCTGCTGATGTCAGAAGATGCAAAATCAACTGCCATGCAAGTCATCTTCAAGCATGATAAAAAATATGTACAATTACGCGATAAACGAAATACGCTACGTGAAAAACAATTCACAACAGCATTATCTGAACAGGAAAAAAAGCAACTCACCAGCGTCGAAACTGAGTTTGATTTGTACGCCGATGTATTGACAGAACAACAAAGTCAGGACATAGCAACCATAAGAAGCATACTCGACAAATACAGAAACAATGCCACCATATACCTGGGCGGTGTGCCAATGATTGTATCCGACATGATCGATTATATCGCCCACGATATTCAAGTCTTCGGCATTGGCGTATTGGCCTTCATAATATTACTGCTTAGTTTCTCATTTAAAAAACCACGTTGGGTTCTGATTCCCGTGGTTATTTGCCTCGCGTCAACAATCGGGATGGCCGGTTTTCTGGGGCTGCTTCATTGGCAAGTTTCAGTCGTCTCTTCCAATTTTATTTCGTTAATGCTGATTATCACCTTGTCTCTGACTATCCATTTGATAGTCCGATATCTCGAATTGCAGAGTCTTGACCCGGATGCCGACCAACGCACCCTGACCAAGGAAACCGTGCGCTCCAAATTTTTGCCTTCTTTATATACAACATTGACGACAATGGTCGCATTTAGCTCATTGATTGTAAGCGGCATCAAACCGGTAATCGACTTTGGCTGGATGATGTTTATCGGCGTGGGCATGGCATTTGTGCTCGCCTTCTTGATTTTTCCATCGGTGCTTATGGTGATCAGGACGGATAAACCGATTCAACGTAAAGTCGATGTGACGGGTCATTTCACTGAAGCACTCGGCCATTTAATCGAGAAACATACCAATAAAACCTTCATTGTGTTTGCGCTGGTGGCAATATTCAGTGCTGTCGGTATTTCCATGCTATCGGTGGAAAACCGCTTTATTGATTATTTCAAGAAAAACACTGAAATCTACCAGGGCATGCTGATGATCGACCAAAACCTGGGGGGCACGACACCACTGGAAATTATAATCGATCCTGATGCTGAATTTCTGCAATTGCAGAACGAAGCAAAAAACGATGCTTCTTTAGCAGAAGATTTCGGGGACGACTTCGAAGCAGATGAAGAAACCAGTTCAGGTATCAGTGGCGACAGTTACTGGTTTAATGTGTTTCAACTCGAAACAGTCGCAAAAATACATAAATATTTGGAAAGCCTGCCAGAAACAGGCAAAGTATTGTCAATTGCCAGCAGCATGGCATTTCTTACTCAAATCAATGGCGATAAACCGTTGAGCAATATTACCTTGTCCGTCATATACAAGCGTCTGCCGGACGACGTCAAGGAATCTTTGTTCACACCGTATATGTCCCGTGATGGTAATCAAATCCGCTTTTCTATCCGCATTTATGAATCGGACGTCGGCCTGAAACGTAACGATATGCTCATCAAGATACGTGAAGACTTAAAGTCCAAATTCGGTCTCGAAGATAAACAAATCAAATTGTCTGGCATGGTAGTGTTATACAACAACATGTTACAAAGCCTGTTTGCATCGCAAATCAAGACCCTTAGCGTTGTATTTCTCGCGATCATGCTTATGTTTATGATCTTGTTTCGATCTGTTCTCATCTCAGTGTTAGCGATTATACCCAATGTAGTATCTGCCGGTATCGTTCTTGGATTAATGGGCCTGCTTAATATGCCATTAAATATCATGACCATCACCATCGCCGCTATCACAATCGGCATTGCGGTCGATGATACGATTCACTACATACACCGGTTTATCGAGGAATATGAAATTGATAAAAATTACTGGGCATCGGTTAAGCGTTGTCATGCCAGTATTGGTCGTGCAATGTATTACACATCGATCACCGTCACATTAGGCTTTTCAATATTGGCGTTGTCGAACTTCATACCCACAATATCATTTGGCTTGTTGACGGGTTTTGCAATGATGGTGGCCATGTTCGCAAATTTGACTCTTTTACCGCTGCTACTGATTAAATTCAAGCCATTGGGACATTAGGGAGCATTAGATAGTGTATATACTGTTCGCAAGGACATCGATTACTTATTAACTTATCGGTGTCCTTACAAACCTCCTTACAAACCAATATCATTTTTCCAACGCACTTTACTAACGCACTGTCACTGTAACGGCATCACCTGCCTGGGCATTATTCAATTCGTTGCTTTCCGATACCCAGTTAAATTTATCTGCAATCACTCCCCAATAGTATTCTCCTTGTACGAGATTCGCTGGCACGTAGGCTTTATTCATGAAATCGTTGCAAGACTGAATACCCACCCAACTGACAAGTCATCAGCCGTGATAATACGGTCCGTGGAAAGATAAATCAGGCCAAACTGAGAAGGTATTGCGGTTGCGCCGCCAGCCACGTTACAAATCATGCCGGACAGCGTAACAACATCACCCGCTTTGATCATTGTTGGCGCAGTAATATTTGAAGCCAGCAAATCAATACCAGGGGCCTTAATCGAAATCATGTTTCCTACACGCGAATTATTGTTTTCAGTACTTTCTGGCACGACATTTTCGTTATCAGCAATAACACCGACGTAATAGCTTCCTGCGGACATATTTAACGGTATTTCACCGTTTATCTGTTGGTTCATTTTACAATGTTCGTTGTAAAGAAACCCACTGGCTACCCCGATACGCGTATCTGAGCGGCTGATCTCAGCATCATCAGACAAATAAAGAGCATAGTTGAAATCGCCCGATAGACGAATACCCCGGTTACATATATCAACAATCGCGCTGATGGATTCCCCCTGCACAGCATTTGCAGGTCCCTCAATAGATTCAATCAGTAAATCCGCCTGACCCGCTTTGACTTCCAGCACGATCGGTGCAGGTGTATTATTGTTTTCATCGCCTTCATTAATGTCATTTCGATAATCCGCAATCGAACCGATGTAATAAATACCCAATTCCGATATAGGTAATAGTCCCCAATATTCACCGCTTGCGCAGGCATTTTTACCTAAAACACCGACACTGCGACTGCTTATCCGCATATCATCAGTCGATATTTCCGGATCAGTGGAAACATATAATGCTGAAAAGGTGCTTGCAGATGGTTCGCTGCCCAGATTACACACCGTGTCGGTTGCTCGAATAATCCCACCTGGCGCCACAGATTCAGTTCCGCTCATCGTTGTCACGAAAAGATCGACGTAGTTTGCCAATGTGATTCTATTACCCACACCCGTATTATTGTCTTCACGTAATTCCATCAGCATGTCATGCTCATCAACGATCGCACCCAGGAAATACTCTCCTGGCGTTAGATCTAAAAATATTTCCACCGTTGTTGGTTCGCTGCTGCACTCACCCGCATCTAAAGCAGAGACAAGACGTTCCCCAAGTCGGCGATCTGTTGTTGAGACGTCATTGTCTGTAGATAAGTAAATACCGACCAACATATCCGGTGCATTTGCGATACTGTCATTACAAACAGTCGTGCTAACCGATATAGAGCCGCCAAGCGAACTGTTATTAGGCCCACTTACTTGGGTGATTTCAAAATCCGGAAAGACGGTTTCTTCAATACGCGATGTCACAACATTTGAGATAGCGCTAATATTGCCTGCGTCATCAATTACTTTTATAGCAAAATAATAACCGGCCAGGCCCAGCAATCCCGTTACTGAAAAGTTTTCTTCACTTCCCACCTGTGCGGGCATCAATGGGTTCAACACCATATTGGCTGAATCAAAATTAGAAGGTGTTATTAAGGATTCGCTATATCGAATATCGTAACGGCTTGCCCGCCCCTGATTACCATCATCTCCACTGGCAGTCCATGATAAGCGAATAAACTGCATTC
Source organism: uncultured Gammaproteobacteria bacterium (assembly GCA_964632225.1). Lineage (GTDB taxonomy): Bacteria > Pseudomonadota > Gammaproteobacteria > SG8-11 > SG8-11 > JAADIM01. The sequence goes on from CAZWBV010000106.1 coordinate 6,517, forward strand.
CTGAATCGCTGATTGCAAGATCTGTAATCACGCTCGGCGCCACAAAATCATTGTTACCCATCGCCCTAGCGATATTTAATCGACCGCCCGTAACAGTAATACCCGCCAGTGCAGGCACTTCATCTACCGAATTCAGCAGGCGTTCTTTCACCTGTATATGATTCATTTGTGGGAATGCCGAAAACATTAGCACAGCGGCCCCGGCAACATGTGGGCTCGCCATTGATGTTCCCCTTAAATACATATAGCCGGAAGAATCTGAACAACAAAAATTGCCTGTTTTTGGTACAGTCGATAGTATTTGTACACCAGGTGCGCCCAAATCGATGCTCACGCTACCGTAGTTGGAAAAACTGGCCCGATTATCGTTATCATCGGTCGCTGCGACCGCAATAATATTAGGCAAGTCATAGGCCGCAGGATACGAAGAACTAATGTCGGTATTACGTGCAGAATTTCCAGCCGCCGCGACAAAAAGTACGCCTGCTTCATCAGCAAGGGCAATCGCATTTTTTAATGCTAATGAAAAACCTATCCCCCCCCAGGAATTGTTACTCAAACGTGCATTCATTTGATTTGCATAGAGTACTGCATCAATCGCATCCGCAATAGTACCGCGACCATTACGATTTAAAAATTTGATCGCCATGATTTTTGCTTGCCACGCCACGCCAGCCACACCAAGTGCATTATTTCCCTTTGCTGCAATGGTGCCAGCGACATGTGTACCATGACCATAATCATCCATTGGATCACCGTCATTATTAGCAAAATCATAACCATAATAATCATCTATGTAACCGTTGCTATCATCATCAATTCCGTTATCGGGAATTTCATTTGAATTTCGCCACATATTATCAGCTAAATCAGGATGCGTATAATCAACTCCGGAATCGATTACAGCAACGACTATATTTTGGTTACCCGTGTGTAGATCCCAAGCTTGAATCGCCTTAATATCCGCACCAGGTAGCCCATCGGATTGCCCAATGTTATTTAACCCCCAAAGTTCGGTAAACCGAGTGTCATTTGGTGTGAGAATGCTGTTAACTATGTAATTATACTCCACCGCCTCAACTTGCGAATGTGACGCCAATAATTTAACTGACTCCTGCAGATCAGTTCCTGCAGGTAGTTTCAATAAACACCATTGAGCCATTTCTTTGTTTGCGATACTTTGATTACTGATGGCTGAATTAGAGGAATCCATAAACTGCTTAATATGCACTGACCCCAATATGCTTTGTACAACAGCTTCTACTTCATTCGTATCCATACCAGACTTAAATCGGACAAGCAATTCATTCGCTTGATGTTCATGAGTAACATTCAGTATTGACCCTTGCGCAATACCAACACTGGCCCCCATTAGGAACAATAATGTATTTAAAACAAAAATAAAATATTTTATTACGTGATTCATGGCTTATACCCACCTCTGATATTTTTCAGAAGAAGTAGCGGCCAGTATTTGTAAATCGTTATAAAATATCTATTATCTTTATTTATATCTTTATAATGATGTTATAAATTTAAAGATTGCTCTGTTATCTTTTATTAATAAAAGATAACAGAGCATCATTGTATGATGTTCGCCACAAATAATTATCGACAGAGGTATAGCATTTGAATATAGCGCTATATAGTTTTCTATCTAGCAAAAGCGATGACAATAAAACTATTTTTTAAGGGCATACCTACATCAATTGATGCAAGCTATTGAATCCCCACTTCGCGTCCAGAAAATATAATTTCTGCAGGAAATGGGGAGCTGGAATTGAAATATAAGGTAAGTCTTCTTTCTATTGACACTAAAATACAACGGCCGGATCTTGTGTGCAAAGCAACGCTTGCACAAGCTGAATAATGTCCTTAGCTACTCTGCCATCGATTTCAAAAATAGGTATATTGAGTTTTTTTTCCTTTAACCAACGCTGGTGATCTTTTATTGTGGGTGTCGGACATTCGTCAACTCTGGTTATACCGATGACAACAGCCGTTTTTTGAATGAAATCCTTGAATGCATCGAGAAAAAATTCTATGTCGCTCATTGGATCAGGTCGTTTGTTATCAACTAAGAGTATCAGACCGACGCCACCTTCGGTGAGTATTTCCCACATAAAGTTGAATCTTTCCTGCCCGGGTGTGCCATATAGATGAATACGATCGCCACTATCAAGACGCAACACCCCGTAATCCATCGCCACAGTGGTTAATTTTTTGCGGTGTGTCGTTTCGTCGGTGGCGGTCACTTCGGTTTTAACCGGGACATCGTCACTGATGGAAGCAATAGCCGTAGACTTACCTGAACCAATAGGCCCTGAGAATATAATTTTATATGTATTCATTTTTTATTTGCCATTTTTTATTGCTTTTTATAAAGATGTGTAATGACAGCCCACTAAAAATCACCCTGCACTGCGTTACA
>CAZWBV010000107.1:0-8932 GCA_964632225.1 uncultured Gammaproteobacteria bacterium
GACGGGATGAATCGACAGTCAAGAATGTGAAGTTATTCATTTACAGACCCTAAGCGTTGATTAATAGCCCGCTAATGATAAACAGTGATTATCCTAAAAGCAGTTGAAAGAACGTTATGAGAAAGATATTTGCCCACATTAGAGAAGATGTCCGCTGCGTTTTTGACAGAGACCCGGCTGCGCGCACGTTTTTTGAGGTCATCACGACGTATCCCGGCGTGCATGCACTTATTTTTCATCGCATAAGCCATCGAATCTGGAATATGCAGTTTAAGTGGCTTGCGCGGTTTTTATCTGCCTTTGCGCGCTGGTTTACCGGTATTGAGATTCATCCGGGTGCTAAAATAGGCAATCGATTTTTTATAGATCATGGCATGGGCGTGGTGATTGGCGAAACGGCGGAGATTGGTAATGATTGCACGCTTTATCATGGCGTGACGCTGGGTGGTACCAGTTGGGAAAAAGGAAAACGGCATGCCACACTCTGTGATGATGTTATCGTCGGCGCGGGCGCAAAAGTATTGGGTCCAATTCAAATAGGGCGTGGTAGTCGTATAGGTTCAAATGCGGTGGTCGTGAAAGATGTGCCTGAAAATTCCACTGTCGTGGGTGTGCCAGGACGCTTAGCACGGATTGTGCCGACTGAACAGGATCAAAAAAGACATGAAATGGCAAAAAAAATGGGATTTGATGCATACGGCACCTCAGCGGATATGCCTGATCCGGTTGCACATGCAATTAATTGCATGTTAGATCACTTTCATGCAACCGATAAGAAACTCGAAGCGATTTGTTCCGCATTAAAGGCGCTGGATGTCGATTTCAGTGATGTAAAATTACCCGATCTTGGTGCATGTGAGATACAACCGGTTGATAATAAAGAAAATACAGCAAAAAATAAGGGAAATGAACGAAAATAAACCCAGTCACTTCGTTGGTAAATACTTGACAAAAAAGCTTGGTTATGAATAATAGGTCTTAAATATATCAAAAATAAGGATTAAATGGGTAGGAACCACTAATTAAAAGGAATATCATATTTGACTACTTGAGTAACCTGTAAGGATAATAACGATGAGATTAACGACAAAAGGCCGTTATGCCGTGACCGCAATGCTGGACCTGGCACTTCATGATAATAAAGGTCCGATCACACTCGCTGATATTTCCCGGCGCCAGGGTATATCACTGTCATATTTGGAACAGCTATTCTCACGCTTGCGAAAAAATGGACTTGTCACAAGTGCGCGTGGTCCGGGTGGTGGCTACCGTTTAAGCCGGGACGCAAATGAAATAGCCGTAGTCAATGTCATTAGCGCGGTCGATGAAAAAATTGATGCGCGGCGTTGCGAAGGTAAAAGCGATTGCCAAGATGATAAAACCTGCCTTACCCATCAGTTATGGTGTGATCTGAGTGACCAGATATTTGATTTTTTAAGTGGAATAAGCCTGGGTGATTTAGTCAGCAATCACGCGATTCGCGAAGTGGCTGAACGGCAAGATCAGGAAGAGGTGCAAAAAAGTGTATTTGTTACTCCACAGAGCAACATTATTTAAGGCATTGATCGTTTAAAGGCATTGTTTGAGGGTGCAGTTTAACAATACAGTCTCGTAGCTATAGTTTCGTAATATAGTTTCGTAACATAGTGTTTCGTAACACGGTTTAGAGTCGGGCTAATTTACCTGCTTCGTTGTGTTACGTTTATTGAAAGGCGCCTTGTTGTTTTAAGAATTATAATTTTAAGGCTTATTTGTTTGGTTAGGCATTTGTACGTTATGTATCTGTAATAGAATGTTGTAATAGCGGTTTACAAAAAGTGTTTGTTGCCTTCCCTGAAGCTGATCTTTTATTTTGTTCTTTGTATTACCCTTTTATAACGTTTATAGACCTGAGTATTTAAAGCTATGGATCATCCAATATATCTAGATTATGCCGCGACAACGCCGGTCGACCCGCGTGTTGCAAAAGAAATGATTAAATTCCTCACACCGGACACTGAGTTTGGTAATCCTGCATCTCGTTCTCATGCGTATGGTTGGCACGCTGATGATGCCGTCAAACAGGCGCGGCAAAATGTCGCCGCGCTTATCAATGCAGATCCAAAAGAAATCGTTTGGACATCCGGGGCGACAGAGTCAGATAACTTGGCAATTAAGGGCGCTGCTCATTTTTATAAGAAAAAGGGCAAGCATATAGTGACCTCGAAGACGGAACATAAAGCAATATTGGATACCTGTCGACAATTAGAACGAGAAGGCTATGAAGTCACTTATCTGGATCCGGAAAAAGATGGCTTAATCAGTATTGAAAAATTTAGTGCTGCATTGCGAGAGGACACAATAGTTGCGTCAATCATGCACGTTAACAATGAAATAGGCGTGATTCAAAATATTGAATCAATGGCTGAGATAGCACGATCACGCGGCATCATATTTCATGTCGATGCAGCACAAAGTGCGGGAAAAGTTGCTATTGATATGCAAAAATTAAAAGTCGATCTGATGTCATTTTCTGCGCATAAAGTATATGGCCCTAAAGGTATAGGCGCACTCTATGTACGCCGTAAACCACGCGTACGTCTGGAAGCGCAGATGCACGGTGGTGGCCATGAACGGGGTCTGCGTTCTGGCACATTGGCGACTCACCAGATAGTTGGAATGGGAGAAGCATTTCGAATTGCCAAAGAAGAAATGGAAATAGAAAATCAACGTATATTAAAATTACGTAGCAGGTTGCTGGATGGTTTTCAGGACATAGAAGAGATTTATGTAAATGGTGATTTGCAGAATCGTGTACCCCACAATCTAAATGTCAGCTTTAATTTTGTGGAAGGTGAGTCGTTAATTATGGCGATTAAAGATCTGGCTGTTTCATCCGGATCTGCCTGTACTTCCGCCAGCCTTGAGCCTTCTTATGTATTGCGTGCCATCGGTCGAAGTGATGAATTGGCCCACAGTTCAATCCGTTTTACAATTGGCCGATTTACAACCGAGAAAGATATCGATTACGCCATCAAATTGCTGCATGAGAAAATAGATAAATTACGCGAATTGTCACCGTTGTGGGAAATGTACAAAGACGGAATTGATCTGAATTCAGTTAAATGGGCAGCACACTAACAGCAATTAACAACACAAGTAATTAACAATACATTATATTGATATAGAGTAGTAGATATGGCAATAACGTTAACAGATGGCGCAGCGCTTCGAATAAAATCTTTTCTTGCTGGCCGGGGTAAGGGAGAAGGTGTTCGTGTCGGTGTTAAAACAACAGGTTGTTCGGGTCTGGCTTATACGGTTGAATTCGTCGATAAGATTGAACCGGATGATAAGGTTTTTGATGATCATGGACTTAAAATTGTAGTCGATGCTAAAAGTCTTATCTATCTGGATGGTACCGAACTGGATTACGGAAAGGAAGGACTAAACGAAGGGTTTAAGTTTAATAACCCGAATGTGAAGGATATGTGTGGTTGTGGTGAAAGTTTTACAGTTTAAACTTGTCCTGTTTGCATTCACGTTTAAAAATATTAACTACGCTTATTTCTCTTTTTTTACTCTTTAGTTTAGAGAATAGTTTGACGTCCCGTGCATAATTACTTCGAATTATTTGATATTCCAGTTTCATTTGTTGTTGATCTCGATGATCTGGGAATACGTTACCGCCAGCTACAACAACGAGTTCATCCTGATAAATTCGTTACCTCTTCTGCAAAAGAGCGCAGGTTGTCCATGCAGCATGCAACTCGAGTGAATGATGCCTACCAGGCGTTAAAAAGTCCGCTAACACGTGCACAATATTTACTTGAGTTAAATGAGTTTTCCGTAAATGTAAGCGGCGTGTTGGATAATGCATTTTTACTGGAGCAAATGGAACTAAGAGAAACGCTCGGAGGAATCGCTAACTTGGAAAATTCGAGTGCAGCATTAGGCGCCTTTATTGAAAAAATTGATTGCCTGGAAAAAAATATTATAGAAACTTTAACAGGCCAATTTGACAATATAACTAAAAATATAACTAAAGACGTATTAGTGCAAATAAATGAAACAATAAAAAAATTGCAGTTTATAACCAAGCTAAAGGAAGAGACTGTGGAATTGGAATACGAGTTGCAATAGCGATGTAAAAAAGACAACTCAGTTTTAAACAAGAGCTTAAAGCTAAAGTTAGCAGAGACTAGAGTTGTTAGATTATCGAGATAGTTATGGCCTTAATACAAATTACAGAACCCGGACAATCCGACACCGAACACAGGCATCACTTGGCTGCAGGCATTGACTTGGGCACCACCAATTCACTCGTCGCAACAGTGCTGGCGGGGAAGTCACAGACATTAGTGGATAAGCAAGGGCAATATTTATTACCTTCAGTTGTTCATTATTCCTCTGATTCAAAACCGCTAGTAGGTGCAGCCGCAAAAGAAAAAGGCCTCAATGACCCTAATAACACCCTTGTTTCAGTTAAACGTTTAATGGGGCGCGGGCTCGCAGATATTGATAAATCCTATGAACGTTTATGCTATCAATTCGCCAGTGAACATTCGGCGGTGCCGCGAATTCGAACTGCGGGTGGTGATGTCAGCGCGATTGAAGTGTCGTCAGAAATTTTAAAGTCATTGAAGAAACGCGTTGAAGAAAAACTAGAAGGCGAATTGGAAGGGGTCGTTGTTACCGTGCCTGCTTATTTTGATGACGCGCAACGCCAGGCAACGAAAGATGCGGCGAAACTGGCTGGGTTAGATGTTTTGCGTTTGTTAAATGAGCCGACTGCCGCCGCGATCGCTTATGGATTGGATAACCAATCTAAAGGTCTCTATGCGATTTATGATCTGGGTGGGGGTACTTTTGACATCTCTATATTGCGATTAAACCAGGGGGTATTTGAAGTGCTTGCGACAGCGGGTGACTCTGCGTTGGGCGGTGATGATATGGATCATGCGGTCGCGGATTGGTTAATCAGTGAGGCGGGCTTGGATGAAAGCGCGTCACAAAAACGATACCGAACAATTTGGCAACAAGCGTGTCACGCGAAAGTGGCGCTTTCATATAAAGACAGTGTTGAGGTGTGTGTGCCGTTAGACAATGGCGAAAATTGGCAAGGCACATTATCACGAGATAAATTAGATGAACTTGTCGAACCCCTTATCCGCAATACGCTGGTACCGTGTCGTCGAGCACTACGCGATGCGGGTGTCTCTGTCGAAGAAATCCAGGAAGTGGTGATGGTCGGTGGGTCTACTCGTGTGCCGTATGTGAGAAAGTTAGTGGGTGAATATTTCGCAAAAAATCCATTAGTGAGCATTGATCCGGATAAAGCGGTTGCGTTAGGTGCGGCAAAACAGGCCGATATCCTGGTGGGTAATATATCCGATGATCATGTTTTGTTGCTTGATGTTATTCCGTTGTCACTGGGAATCGAAACCATGGGTGGGTTAGTTGAAAAAGTGATACGACGAAATACCACGATACCCATCGCACGTGCGCAGGAATTTACCACCTTCAAGGATGGTCAGACGGCCATGTCAATTCATGTATTGCAAGGCGAAAGGGAATTAGTGAGCGATTGCCGGTCGTTGGCAAAATTTGAGTTACAGGGTATTCCACCGATGGTCGCAGGTGCAGCGCGAATAAGTGTGACTTTTCAAGTGGATGCCGACGGTCTTTTATCTGTGACAGCAACAGAAACAACGACTAACGTTGAAAGTCACATAGAAATTAAACCGTCTTATGGCCTCGAAGAGGCTGAAATAGAACGTATGTTAAAAGAATCGATTACGCATGCAAAAGAAGATGTGGATGCCCGGCAACTACGGGAACAACAAGTGGAAGCGGATCGTGTTCTAACGGCATTAAATGCAGCATTGAAAAGTGACGGTCAAGCCCTGTTGGATAAAAAAGAGCACACCGCCATCGGTACTGCTATGAAGGCGTTAAATCAGTTACGTCAGGGCACCGAGACACTTGCGATTAAAAAATCGATTAAAGCCCTGGATGAGGTAACGGCAGAATTTGCTGCCAGGCGTATGGATAGAAGTATTAATAAAGCGCTAGCTGGTCAGCAGCTTTCTGATTTAGACGGGGACTGCCTGTCTGAAAGAAAAAATGAAGGAAAAGGGTAATGCCGAAAATTGTTATATTGCCACACGCGGAACTTTGTCCGCAAGGGGGCACGATCGAAGCTGAGTCGGGTATCTCGTTGTGTGACGCTGTGTTACGCAGTGGTATAAAAATCGAGCATGCTTGCGAGAAAGCATGTGCATGCACAACGTGTCATGTCGTTATCCGTGAAGGATTTGATTCACTTGACATGGCCGAAGAAGAAGAAGAAGACATGCTGGACAAGGCCTGGGGACTTGAACCTGAATCGCGCCTCAGTTGCCAGGCAAAGGTCAAAGACCAGGATTTAGTGATCGAAATACCGAAATATACGATTAACATGGTAAGTGAGAATTAACTGATCAAACTATTTAGTGAGACAAATTAGTGAGACAAATAGGTTATACAATGAGATTAGGCAATGAGGTTAGGCAAAGAGGAGTGACGAATGGGTCTGAAATGGACTGATTCACTGGATATCGCGATATCGCTGGATGAAACCCACCCGGAAATTGACCCAAAAGGGGTGCGATTTACGGATTTACGCGAATGGGTCTGTAATCTGGACGATTTTGACGATGATCTGGCCCATTGTGGCGAGAAAATCCTCGAAGCCATCCAAATGGCCTGGATCGAAGAACGAGAATAATGCACGATACTGATAGTTAACGAAAAATTGTCGTAAAACCCGTCTTTACGATTGCGTGTACCCGGTGCCTGGCTGTAAAATAGCAGCCTCATAAAATAGGGTGCTTTGCCTGCCTGCGTTGGCAAATCCCCATTATTCTTGGATACCCGGAGAAGTAAATGGCAATCGAAAGAACATTTTCAATAGTAAAACCTGATGCCGTCGCAAATAATGTGATTGGTGAAATTTATTCGCGATTTGAGAAGGCTGGCCTGCGCATTGTTGCGTCGAAAATGCTGCAAATGAATAAAGCGTTAGCTGAAGGGTTTTATGCGGTACACAAAGATCGGCCTTTTTTTAATGATCTGGTGCAATTCATGACAACAGGTCCGGTGATGGTCCAGGTGTTGGAAGGCGAAAACGCGATTGCCAAAAACCGGGAGATCATGGGTGCAACCAATCCAAAAGAAGCGGCAGCCGGTACCATCCGTGCGGATTTTGCAGAATCCATCGAAGCCAATGCGGTACATGGGTCAGATGCACCAGAAACGGCAAACACAGAGATCACCTATTTTTTCAAGCCCGAAGAAATTTGTGTTCGCTAGTTTGCGCCGAATTGACTTTTCGATCTACATTTGCGGTCGATTTTTTATTCGACTCTCTATTGTCCGATCATCAAAACAGGTTACTTGACGAGTTGGGTTAAATGTGCACGACTGATTTCAAAACATCCAAAGTGAATTTTTTTGATCTGCCGCGCACAGATATGGATGTGTTTTTTGCTGATTTGGGTGAGAAGTCATTTCGCTCGACACAGGTGCTTAAATGGATTCACCATTTTGCAGTTGATCAATTTGATGAGATGACAAATATCAGCAAATCGTTACGAGAACAATTGAATCTCGTTGCGTGCATCAAAACACCCGATGTGGTTGAACATCAGGTATCAAGTGATGGTACACAAAAATGGCTTATTAGTCTGGATAGTAATAATTGTGTTGAGACGGTCTATATTCCCGAGTCAGGTCGTGGGACATTGTGTGTATCTTCACAAATTGGTTGTGCGTTGAATTGTTCTTTTTGCGCCACCGGCAAACAAGGGTTTAATCGTAACCTGTCAGTGTCTGAAATTATTGCACAGCTGTGGGTGGCTAATCGCGAATTAGGGCGCGACCCCAAGGGCGAAAGAATTATTTCCAATATAGTGCTGATGGGCATGGGAGAGCCACTGCTTAATTTCGACAATGTTGTTAAAGCGATGGATATTATGACCGATGATTTCGCCTATAATATATCGAAGCGTCGAATTACCTTGAGTACGGCAGGCGTTGTGCCTGCGATGGATCGTTTGAAAGGACAGGGCGATGTTTGTCTGGCGGTGTCATTACATGCGCCTAACGATACGCTGAGAGATGAACTCGTTCCTTTAAATAAAAAATACCCTATTGCGCAGCTCTTAGACGCATGCAGCCGTTTTGTTGAGGGTAAACCCAAAGGCCGGGATCTTGTGACATTCGAATATATTTTATTGGCTGGTGTGAATGATTCTATTAAACAAGCGCAGCAACTTGCACGTTTATTGCGACGTGTACCCTGTAAAATTAATTTGATCCCGTTCAATCCGTTTCCTGGCAGTCCTTATACGCGCCCGTGCCAGCAGCGGATTGATCAATTCAGAGAGGTACTGACGAAAGCGGGTTATGTCACCATCACACGCAAACCACGTGGTGACGATATTGATGCAGCATGTGGCCAATTAGCGGGCAAAGTATTCGATAAAACTAAGCGTCGATTAAGCCTGGTATCCTATGTTCACGAAACCAGTGCCGATAAAACAGGCATTCATGGGAACAAATCATGCAACGCATAATCTCTATCGCGGTACTGTACACTGCGACCGTCATGCTTGTTTTGTCGTTGTTGTCAGCGTGTGCATACGCTCCATCGCGTAGCAAAGCGCAAATTCAAGCGTCGGCAGAAGCGTATACGAATCTCGGATTGGGGTATTTAAAACAAGGCAATCGCAAATTAGCCATGGATAATTTACAAAAAGCAGTCAACATTGACCCTAAATATACGGCTGCACAGCATTCACTGGCTTTGGCCTATCAACAATTTGGGCGACCTGAGCAGGCTGATAAATATTACCAGTTAGCGCTGGCTTTAGACGAAAAAAACGGCGTAATACAAAATAACTACTGCGCA
>CAZWBV010000108.1:0-8904 GCA_964632225.1 uncultured Gammaproteobacteria bacterium
CAGACGGACGCCTCAACACCCAAGAATGTGAAGTTATTCATTTACAGACCCTTAAGGAACTTCATAATCCATTCGATCCAGAATTAATTAGAGGTTGCTTGAAAATTAAATCGAAATTATGATTAAAAACCTTATTCAGCTCATGCGTCCTGCGCAATGGGTGAAAAATTTTTTTGTGTTTGTGCCATTGATATTTTCAGGTGCATTTATCAACGGTGCTGCAATAATTGATGCCGCTCTGGCAACGTTGATGTTTTGTTTCGCTGCGTCAGCAATTTATATTATCAACGACATTCACGATATTGAGTTAGACAGGCAACATGTCAGTAAATCAACAATGCGGCCGTTGGCCTCTGGTGCCTTATCAATTAAGGCCGCGAGCGTAATGTTGATGTTGTTATTGCTAGTGACCGGTATTGGTAGTTATATATTATTTCCTGGGGTATTGTTTGTTATCCTTGGGTATATCAGTTTAATGATTGCTTATACTTATATATTAAAATATCAGCCGATACTTGATATTTTTACGATCGCGATTGGTTTTGTGTTGAGAATATATGCGGGAGCGATTGCCATCGACGTACCGGTATCGCCGTGGACCTTTGTGACTGCGTTATGTTTGGCTTTGTATCTTGCGGCTATAAAGCGCCGACAGGAGCTCATTTTGCACGGTTCGCAATCGCGTCCGGTACTCGAGCACTACAGTGAATCATTGATTTCGCGGTATGCTGAAATATCGGCGACTGGCGCGCTGGTCTTTTACAGTATGTATGTTTTATCAACGCGGCCGGAGTTGATAATAACCATTCCAGTTGTGCTTTTTGGTCTGTTTCGATACTGGTTTATAGTGGAAACGTTCGAGTCGGGCGAATCACCGACAGATGCGGTATTGACAGATTTTCAGCTTTTGTTGACCGTGTTGATTTGGATTGTTACGTCTGCAACATTGATTTGGCTTAATGCCTAACTCTTCTTATTCGGAGATTGCCGTTTATGGATTTGGGATATCTTGTGTTGCCATTTATAACCTGGCTGATTGCCGGTAGCAGCAAGTTTGTAATTAGCAGTATTCGTGCCCGTCAGTTCGCTTTTCACAAGATAGGCTATGGCGGCATACCCAGTAATCACAGTGCTATTGTTAGCGCGATAGTGGTATTAATTGCGCTGCGCGAGGGGGTTAGCAACCCGGTTTTCGGTATTGCGGTTACTTTGGCGTTTATTGTCATTATGGATGCGGGGGGGCTGCGTAAGCATATCGGTTTTCATGCACGCGCGTTGAATAGATTGTCGAAACTCGACAAAGAGGGAAGTGGGCTACGTGAAAATATTGGACATAGTCGCGTTGAAATTATAGCGGGTATTATTGTGGGGACGGGTTCAGCGTGGTTGGTCTATAGTGTAAGTGGCTGATTTTTACTGGCGCAGGTAAGGCGACGACGACATTACTTTAATTTAAGGGGTAATTTAAGCTGCAATTTAAACTACAGTTTGAGCCGGTTAAACAAACTATCTGGTAACAATTTAATAATCACCATGATTAGCCACCAGAATCGCGGTGTGTAAATTTCGTTTTTTTTGTTTTTGATTGCCTGATAGATGTCTTTGGCAATTTTATCGGGTTTTGACCACAATATGCCTTTTTTAAAATCAGCCGTCATCGGTGTGTCAACAAATCCGGGTTTTATCGTTAATATATGCACGCCTGAGGCTTGCAGGCGATTTCTCAATCCCTGCAAAAAAATAGATAACGCGCCTTTTGCTGTTCCGTATATGTAATTGCTTTGTCTGCCGCGATCACCCGCAACCGAAGAAATCACGGCAATTGTTCCTTCTTTTTGCTGTTCAAAATGATTTGCGATATGCGTTAGCAGAGAGATTATGGATAAACAATTAGTTTCCAATTCCTGTCGGGTTTGTTGAAAAGAATGTTCGCATTCTTTTTGATCAGGTAAGCTGCCATGTGCAATTAATAGTGTATTCAGCCCGTTCAGTTCAGCAGTCGCTGTTTCTATTAATGTGCTGTGCTTGGAATAGTCAGTTGCGTCCATGACAAAAAAATTAACTGTGTTTGCACCTCGGATCTTTAAATCAGCGGCAAGTGTTTGCAAGTTTAATTTATTGCGTGCAACTAAGAAAAGCTGGTCACCATCAGATGCCATTAGACGTGCGACTTCTTGTGCGATGCGTGAGGTCGCGCCAACTATCAAGACCTTTCTCATTTTTATTTCTCCATGACCCGCCGCCAAAATCCTGATGAATAATTATTGTCAACAAAGTGATTAAATTCCTGCCATTGTGGAAAATAGTGTTTAAAACTTTTGCTGCTCATGCGCGCATCTTTTGCTGGATAAACTGCGCCACTGTATGCCCTGACAATTGCATCCAGGTCTTCCAACAAATCCAGTGTTTTTTTTCCCTTATTAGTAAAATCCACTGCTAATGTAACACCTTCTTGTGGAAATGATAGAAGGCCGGGAGACTGGATTGTACCAAACATTTTCAACACCGTCAGAAAAGAGCCGGCAGCAGAACCGGCTATGCGTTGCAGTATTTCAGAAATAGCGTCTTTGCTATCGTTTGCAGGTACAACACACTGGTATTGGAAAAAACCTTTTTTACCATATAGTCGATTCCAGTTGTTAATTCTATCAAGTGGGTAAAAGAACGGAATATAGTGACTATAGTATTTTTTTGGGCGGTACGAATGTTTTGCGTAATACAGTTTACTGAATATTTTTGACGATATCGGGTTAACAAATGAAAACGGCGTCTCAATTGGAACAGATAATTTTTTTGATTGTTTTCTGGCCGCGTTTCTTCCAACGTTTTTTTCAACGTAGCGTGGCAGGCTGTCTGCCATTGCCGTTGTTGCATGGTTACCCCGTATGAAAATACCTCTTCCCAACCTATTGCCTTTCGCGAAGCTATCGATCCAGGCGACCGTGTATTCATAATTTTCATTTGATTCATTGCAAAGGTCAAAAAAACGGCCCAGCGAGTCGAAGCGAATGGATTCCGCATGAATAAAGGGGGTTGATATTTTTTTTAACGCAAATTCTACCCACAATATTGTTCCTGTCAGGCCCAGTCCGCCAATCGTTGCGTTAAACATGTCTCTGTTTTGCTGTGGTGTGCACAGTATTTTTTCGCCATTAGAACGAATTAACTCGAAACGGCTAACATGATGACCGAAAGTGCCGCCGACATGATGATTTTTACCATGAATATCGTTTGCGACCGCACCGCCAACTGTTATATAGCGTGTACCGGGCGTCACCGGTAAAAACCAGCCTTGCGGTACAATTAGCTTTAGTATTTGCTCAAACTGCACGCCAGCTTCACATGTCAGGGTGCCTGATTTTTCGTCAAAATGAATAAAGTGATCCATGTTACGGACATCAATGAGAATACCGCCATCGTTCAGGCAACTGTCACCGTAACTGCGGCCATTACCGTAAGCCAGGTATTTTTTATCTGAATTGGTGAAATTTAGCTCGTTGGCCCAGGCGGGGTGGCGCACATCATGTAGCGCATTAAAAGTGCCCCCCCATGAAGAGTAACTGTTATTCATACATATTCGTAAGTCCTTGGTAATCCAGACAGACCGCGCCAGTTGTATGGCTTCAAATAAACAGATTTTATAGTTATGCTGACGATTATCAAGCGCAATAAATTATTATTCTTTTTTTGCATATTGATTATTGGGCCAAGCATCGGTTAAGTTTTTTTATATGGTTTTTATTTTGTGATTATTTGCTTAAGCATGGTGTCAATTTCGACTGTTGATACATTGTTGTTAATCGCTCTTATTTTCATTTTCGCCAGCAATTCTTTTGCCAGTGAATTGTTTCCTGATTCGCTGATCATCTGCGCCAGATTGTAACCGGCGTGCCAGTGTTTCGGATCGATTGATAGCGCGTCGTTGTAAGCCTTTTGGGCCAGTTTATGTTGTTGTGTCTTTTTATAGGCGCTACCTAATTTATTCCAGGCATTGGCGCGCATTTCTATAGGCAGCTTTTTGTCTTTTGTGATTTTTAAAAACGTATTAATTGCAGCATGCCAGTTATTTTTTTTCATCAGTACCAGGCCAAGGTTGTAGTACATGGCGGTGTTATCTGGTTCCTTTGTCAGCAGATAGCGATAGGCATTTTCAGCACCGGACAAATCGCCGTATTTTAGCCCCAGGTTGGCAAGAAGAACGGTGTTGTATGATTTCATGTTGCTGTAAAATAGTTCAATATGCTGTGTTAGAAGTGGATTGAGGTAGGCATTAATATTGTCGGTGTTGCCATGTAGAATATTTTTTCTCAGGTTGATTAACTGTACCAGGTACTCTTTGCCAGTTAGGTTTGTTACCTGCTCAGTGGCTTTTATTGCCATTTCAAATTGATCTTGAGGAATTAAAACGACATTTACGTAATAGTTTATTGCGGAGAAACTGGTGGGTGTTATTTTTGCATTACTTTGCCAAAGAGTGGTGTCTGACCGCCAGTCTTGTGAACGCTCAAATGTGATATACAGGCCTGTGACCAAAATGAATGCAAGCAAGGTATAGCCGGTTTTCGACTTTAGTTTTGCTAATAACAATCCGCCGGTTATGGCTAATCCGAATGTCGGCAGAAAAAGGAAGCGTTCGCTGACGACTGACCAGCTATTAAAATGGATGAATTGAAGAAAAGGGATGCTGAAGACAAAGAAAATCAGGATACCGAGAATTGTCGCAGTTGGTTTCTTAATGAATCTATAAACGCAATAAGCAATTAGAATAAATGCTATGCCGCCAGCTAATAGCGTTAGCCATCTGACGGGTTCGTAGGAATAATCATATATTAACCTTAGTTGCAAAGGCGTGACGGCGATTTTAGTTAAATAGCCTAAAGTTTGAACAGCGGCGAGGAGTTTGTTATCGCGTAAGTCGTGTGTTGAATCGATGGCGCTTTTAACGCCAGTCTCTTTGCCAGTGTCCACGATGAAAAATAGAAATATTGCAGAGATAAGAATGAGCGGTAAGCTTGATTTTAACGAGAGAAAAATGCGTGTTCGCCGGTTTTTTTCTACTATGAGTGCGTATGCAATTAAGCTTGTAATAATGGGCAGCGTTATAGGTGTGCTTTTTGAAAGAAGTGCGAGGATGAATAGACCACAGGACAATGCGATTAGTTTTGTATCAAACTGCTTGTTTTTGTACGCATGAACGAAACAGGTAATGGAAAGAATGGAAAATAAGCCTGATAGTAGGTCTTTTCTGCCTGAAATCCATGCTATAGATTCTACGTGTGCGGGATGGACGGCAAAGAGTGCAGTAATAGCGAATGCAAGCCAATAAACGGATAGGTTTGGCTGTTCGCCAGAAGGGATTGTCTTTGTTTTTTTCGGTCCGGTTTTTTTCAGTACAATTTTATTTAGTATAATGAGTGCGGCAAACCAGACCGCGATGCAATTTAGCAAGTAAAGTATTAGGTTGTCTATCTTATAAGCGAGCGGGTTGAGTCCAAATAATTCGTATTCAATTTTATAGCTTAAGTCTCTTACTGGCAGGTATTCTAAAGGATTCATCCGTTTTGTTAGAAACTGCCACCAGTATGAAGGTGGTGTGGACTGGAGTGGTTGATTTTCGACGATATAGACTAGGTCGTCGCTAAAAAAATCGCCCTGCAAAGCAGGAATGTGTGCGGACGTAGTAATTATTAATAGAAGTACAAGCCCGGTTACAGTGAGGGCCAAAGATTCATGTTTTTGTCGGGTTAGCATGGTTATGCAAGGTAACAATATTCGTGCTACTTAAGTCAAGCCGATGCCGATTGTTTTTGCGGGTGTGGTTGGTTGGTCTCCGACCCTTTTTGACTAGTACAAAATAAGTTTGATATGAAATGGATTTAATAAATTTATATTGGATATATAATTAGGGGTTTTTTTGCCAGATCACCGAATCGAATTTTATTTATGTAATTTATTTATTTATAACCAGCTATCCAACATCATTGAAAGTTATATTGGCATTGGATTATGTTATATAACCCGATGTAAAGCATCAAATTATCAGCAGAACATCTTGGGTTGCTCAATAAGCATCTAATTCTAATCAGTATTCTTTCTAATTTTAAAGTGTGACGTGTTTGACACGTTGTCTGTGGCTATGGTACTAATACTTGCAGTCGTGCATAGTTTATAACGGAATAAGCACGATCAATGGAAGTTTGTACGTATTGGCGATGAAGTAAGAAGTAAGTAGTGGGCTGTTCGTTGCGTACAAAGTTTGGGAGCTAATATTGTCGGGATGACATACAAGATTTATTTTCCGGCATTGTTACATTTAACGGTTTGTTACATTTAACGGTGAAGAGAAAAAAGAGGGGGATTTTATCTATGAATTTTTACAGCCACAAGAAACTTGCTGCATCTCTGGTCGGAGTCGCGGCAACAATGGTGGTAAGCTCGGCATCTGCTGCGCCTATAAACAGTATTGCTGAGTCTTGGCACAACCTGGGTGCAGGCAACTCCAAAGGGGTCACGCCTAACGGGGGGGCGCCAGCCAACCATTCCAATGCAACGGGTGAAATTTGCGTGTTTTGTCATACGCCTCACGGTGCTGACAACGCAGCGGCTATTCCTATCTGGAATAGAAATATTTCCACTCCGCCGACGTATAAACGGTATTCAGATTTAGGCACAAGTACCTTTGATGCGACTGAAGCGGTAATCGGTTCTATCACCATTGGTTGTTTGTCTTGCCATGATGGTACACAAGGTATCGATGCCTTGTTAAACGCGCCAGGTTCAGGTAATTATACTGCGCCAGCTAGTCTTGGCGGTACTGTACCACCGCCTCAACTTGGTGGGTTTGTCGGTGATGATGCGATAGACGGTAAATTGAAGCCTGAAGGTGTCATTGTTCAGAACTTGGGTATTGACCTGACAAATGACCACCCAGTCAGTATGCAATACGGTGGTGGTGGTATCTTTATTGGTAATACTCTTGGCACGCGTGACCCGGATTTCAGACTTCCAGTTGAGACAACCATTGGGTCAGGTTCGACTGTTTGGTATATTCCGGGCGAACAAACCGCGCTGGATATAGGTGGTGCTGAATATACCCTGGCGACATCGTTGAACCCCGCTGACCGGGATCGTCTGGATATTATTCTTTACACAAGAAATGGGGCTGCGGATGAATCGGAAGCGGGTCAGGTGTTGGACGCTGGTGCGCAACCATTTGTTGAATGTGGTTCTTGCCATGATCCACATAACGTAGACAATCCTACATTCTTGCGTATTTCAAACACGAAGCCGGATACCCCTGGATTTGAAGATTTTGCAGCAGGTAATGGTGGTCCAAGCGCGTTATGTTTGACTTGCCACGATAAGTAATTAATAGATAGTTGTTATATAGGTTATCTGTTAATAACTGAACTGTTATAATAACTGAATAAGTATTAAAAACTGGCAGTCACTGTGTGCTGCCAGTTTTTTTTTGGGTTGAGTTTAGTATTTTAGTCGGGATTGAACAGAGAGAGAGAAATTGAAACACAAGGATAAGAATTGGCTAGTGGGACGTTATTGCGGTATCGCTTTACTCGTTTGGTTGAGTTGTATAAGCATTGCTATGGCAGAAGAATCTACCACGAAAGAGATCAAGATATCGGAAAAACCTGAAGAAATTAACCACAATGACGATGAAGAAAAAGATTATTTTGCTCTCATTGGAGATCGGAAATTAAGCAAGGCAGATTATGTTGCCAAGTTGAGAGTGGAAGTGCGGCAAAAATATTTTCATGCAAAAGTGCCTGACAAGGAAATGGAAGAATTTCGGAAACAGGTTGGCGAGGAGTATATCAACCGGATTTTGTTGGTTCGGGAAGCGAAACGACAGGGTGTTGAGCCGGACAAAGAAGCCGTTGATAATAGGATTGCAAGCTTTGAAGCAAAAAAGAAAAGAAAAAACGACGAAAATTGGGAGAAGAACAGGGATAGACTTTTACCCGGTATTCGGGAAGAATATGAACATGATAGCCTGATTAAATTACTACAGAAAAAGGTCTTCGAAGTCGAACCCCCGCAAGAAAAGGATCTTCAGGCCCACTTTAAAAATAATCCTGATAAATTTACCATTCCAGAGCAATTGCGTGTTTTCACAATATTATTAAAAGTGGATCCCTCGTCAGGTAGCCAGGCATGGCAAGATACGACGGAGCAAGCTAACGAGTTGGTTACGCAGCTAAGAAATGGTGCCGATTTTGCTGAAATGGCACGAATTCACTCCGGTGATGATTCCGCCCCGCAAGGCGGCGATATGGGTTACATTCATAAGGGAATGCTCGCCAAGCCAGCGCAAGAGATTATTGACATAATGGACCCGGGTGATGTCTCAGAACCTGTTGTTATCTTACAGGGCGTGGCTATTTTCAGGCTCGATGAACGTGTAGCAACGACGATTAACAGCTACGAGCGGGTTAAAGACACTGTAGTGGGCCTGGTTGTCAGAGAGAAGGGGCAAAAAGCCTGGGTGGATTTGCTAAAAAAACTCAGGTCTGAGACAAAAATAGACGTGGATAAGTCGCTATATAAGGTCGTAAGGAATTAGTTCCAAGTGGTGGCGACTATTAATATATTAATAGTGCGTTCATTTATACACTAAATTGAATATTCATCCAGCATGTTATTGTGCATTGCTATATGTTGCAATTTAATATAATAATCATAATAAATAGTGTAATTATTTATGTGTGAAGGTTTTTTTTCGTTATTGATGTTTTTCTTGTGTTGGTCGACTAAAAGTTGATATGTAGATGTTTGCTAATATACTAATGTTGAATTTCCTGCGAGATGCTAGACCATTTCCGGGTTTGTTTTTGAGGGGTGTCCCGGGTAAATAAGTACATTCTGCCCTGGCTGTAAATTGTGTTG
>CAZWBV010000109.1:0-8858 GCA_964632225.1 uncultured Gammaproteobacteria bacterium
CTATTAGCCAGTATGTCTTGGCCGGTAAATTGTAAAAACAAGTCGCGGATAAACTGCTCGTATCCCGATCACGTTCGCTCAAATTATTATTCGTATACTCTCGCTGCGCTACATTTGCCGACAACGCTATTTGACCGCTGCTTGAGCGGCGACCATAAACCATCTCGGCGAAAATTTTACTTTCTTTCCATTTATCCGGTTCATTCGATATTGTGGCGCGTGAACCCGAAGCGCCGCGTGCATCATGTGAGCGCTCAGCACCCGCGCCAGTATTAACCGATAAGCGTTCAGTTAAATCCAGGACCGTGTCTATTCCAAGATTATGGTCCTTATAGTTTTCATTAGAGAAATCACGGTATGACGTATAGCGGCCCTGATAATTAAGCGCGGCATAGTGTTTACCAAAAAGCAGGAGATAGGCCAGACTGGGCGCTAAGAGAAGTGCGGTGTCACTTTGTTCATTATTGTCTACACGTGTGAGGTTGTTGTCACTCAACACACTCAGTGCCAGTGAACCCTGACCGCCAGGTGCCGTGTCGTTATTTATCTGCGCATGAACTGCTGTAACTGAAAACACCCCCGCTGCAATTGCGCTCACTCTTACAACGCTAAGTACGACTGCAAGCAGTACTTGTGGTGTCATTATTCTCCCTATTCTCCTTGTTCTCTCTGTCGCGTATTCACTCCATATTATTCTCTGTTTTAAACATTGATTATTTAGCTTTATATTTCGCTTGCGCTTTAAAAGCGACGCCAAAATTTTCTACAAATTCAGTGCCTACTTGCATGATGACCGCCGCCATGCCCGTGTCCGGGATGATGATGATCATTATGATGATCCTTATCTCTCTTGTGATGTTTCTTGTGTTTTTTTGCGTGTTTTTTGTCCAGCTTCGCGTGCCTCTTGTCCTGTTTCTTATGCTCCCGGTCCTTCTTCGCATGCTCCCTGTCCTTCTTCTTGTGCTCCTTACCCCCCTTTTTGTGCTCCTTGCTATTCTTATGCTCCTTATCCTTCTTCGCGTGTTTCTTATCCTGCTTCGCGTGTTTCTTGTCCTGCTTGTCGTGTTTCTTATCCCTCTTCTTGTGCTCCTTGTGCCTTTTCTTGTGCGCTTGGTGCTCCTTCTTGTGCTTCTTGTCTTTCTTCTTATGGTCCTTATCTTTCTTGTGATCTTTGTCTTTATCGTGGTCTTTATCTTTGTCGTGGTCCTTGTCCTTCTTGTCGTCCTTATCTTTGTCGTGGTCCTTGTCTTTTTTGTGATCCTTATCGTCCTTTTCGTCTTCCTCACTCTGCACGTAAAAAGATCGGCCTGGAAGACTACCTGCAACCGCAGCAGATTCTACAATATGAGGATCAATTTTTAGTCGAATCGCGGTTTTGATAATTGCATTTTCGATCGCGAAGCGCCGTGAAGATTTACCCAATCGAGTAGACCGAAATGCCGCTTTGGGTAACGTTGGAATTAAACTAATGGCGGCGGTGACAATATCAGCCGCCCGTTTTGGTGATGCCTGGATCGCTTTGCGGACCGCCCGGTCTATTGAAACCCCGTTCGCAACAGCGTTCAGTAATATGTCGTCAAGCAATAAATCGCTTTCAAGATCACTTTTGTTATTTTTGTTATTAAAGGTATTACCAGCCAGTGCAGCCGTCGAAGTCATTATTAACGTAACCGTTAATGTGACAGCAGCATAGAACACTTTTCCGCGTAAAGACATGACTCTCCCCAGCCCCACAGCTTTGTAGTCGGCATATTTTTTTGGTATTTTTTGACCTAACAGCTTGTTATCTAATACGTAATCGCAACAGTATCGACAACAGGTCTGGTTTTATTATGTTCAATCGCTATATAATATTAGCACACTGGAAATTATTTATTACCCTATTAAGAAAATAAATAATGACCGAGTTTTTGCGTAGGTGACTCGCATCGCCTGTATTCACCACCGTATTTTTTTGATCAAAAAATATCCGACAAGGCCACCTTCCACTGCGCTATTGAATATTTACTATTAAATTTTTGCTCAAACAAGGCTCTTGCACGTACATCACTTTGCCGGACCAATTCTGGTTTTGTTGCTAAATGAATAATGAGTTCCGCTAAAGTTTTTTTTTCTCCCACACCGATAGCGAAGCCACAATTTTCTTCCGACAATATTGACGGTATTTCCCCTTTATTATCGCCGATGAAAATGATGGTGCGGCCGACACCCGCTATACCATAAAATTTACTGGGCACAATCAAACTTTCCAATTCGGGCCGTAATGAAATAAGGTGAACATCCGGTACTGACAGGCTTTCCGACAGAATGTCACGGTGTTGATAGGGTTTAAAAATGAAATTGAATAAACCCCGTTTGACCGCTTCCTGTCTGACCGTATCGACCTGTGCACCCGCACCTATAAAAAGGAAAACGATATCGAGCTTATCTTTTAGTATTTCTGCGGCATCCAAAATAGTGTCAAATTCATGTGCCCGTCCCAGGTTACCGGAATACCCGATAACGAATTTATTGCTGACACCCCAATCTGCACGAAGCCTGTTGTTTGCTCTGTCCACTGGGTGAATGAGTTCACAATCTGCCCAATTATGGATAATATCAATACGCTCTGTTTTCACGCCCTCATCAATCAGGCGGGCTTTCATTAATTTACCCAAGACAATATTCTTCGCGGCAACCTTCAGCGACCAATTGCGTAACCATTTGATGGAATTAAACAAAAACCCTTTTTGTACGCCTTTTACACCTAATGCAGAGGCAATTTCGGGAAACAGGTCCTGAAGCCAATTAACCAATCTGGCGCCGTTGATGCGAGCCACAACGGCAGCGAATACGGAAATCAGTGGCGGATCTGTTTTAGCAATAACCGTATCGTTTTTCTTCACTAGAAAAAACAAACAGAACGTCGCGCTAATGTAGAAGGTTAAATAATCAAACGCCCGGCCCGCAATACTGCCCCGACCAAACGTTGAGGTCCAGATACGATGCACCTGCACGTTATAAATATTTTCTTTTGAGATTAATTTTGCCGTTGGGTCATCGTAGCGTTGACGACTTGTGACAATGTGGACAGGCTTTTCGCCATTGGCCAATTGAAACGCAAGGTCTGATAATAGCTGGCTTGTAGCGGAATGATCAGGGTAAAAATAACGATTTACAAATATTAATTTCTTCACAAAGAGTTAGCCTTCAGCCCGGCTATCCTTTGCGCAGTGTATTATTGGTGTTGTTTGTTTTTGTTGTCCTGTGTTCTAAGCTATGCCTTACAGCTACCCTGGCTCGCGCAACATACCATTTTCGAGTTGCAGTTGTCTATCACAACGTTTCGCTAACGTATCATCGTGGGTGACTAAGATAAGCGTTGTGCCCTGCTCAGTATTTAGCTCGAAGAGCAGATCAATAATTTTTTTGCCTGTTGCGCTGTCTAAATTGCCGGTGGGTTCATCCGCAAGTAGTAACGTTGGCTGTGGCGCGAAGGCTCTGGCGATGGCAACGCGTTGTTGTTCACCACCGGATAACTGTTTTGGGTAATGCAGCAGACGATGCGCTAATCCCACTCGCGTTAGAATCAACTGTGCGATTTCTTTCGCATTGTTGTTTCCCATGATTTCCAACGGTAACATCACGTTCTCTAGCGCGTTGAGGTTGGATAATAACTGAAAAGACTGAAAAACAAAACTGATCATCTCGCCACGCAGTTTCGCACGTGCATCTTCATCTAACGCAAGGATGTTCACACCATTAATCAACACGCGCCCACTTGTCGCCTCATCCAAGCCCGCGAGCAAACCGAGTAACGTCGACTTGCCAGACCCTGATGGACCAATTAACGCAACGGATTCGCCTGCTTTGACTGAAAAATTAACGTTGTCGAGTAAGATTAACGCACTGTCATCGGCCATGCTGACCACTTGCTTACCAAGCGCATCTACTTGTATTATTACTTGCGTTGTTATTTTTGTAGTTATTTGCGTTGTTATTTGCGCCATTGGATTCATTCTAGATTAATTCGATTTATATGACTTTGATTTACTTTGATTTGATTAGCTTTTCGTTAATATGGTGACTATTAAATTTCTCAAACGACTATTTATCGCAGCGCATTTATTATTACTGTTATCGCTTCCTTTATTTGCCCTGGCGTTATCTGTATCTCAAGCAGATCAGGCAACGCAAACGAAAAATAATTCCCCTGTTATATTGATTCTGGGTGATAGTTTAAGCGCTGCATACAGAATAAGCCAAAAATCGGCCTGGCCAACCCTGTTGCAACAACGGTTAATCGAGAAACAGTACCCGCATAAGGTCATCAACGCGAGTATTAGCGGTGAAACCACTAGCGGTGGTGTCAGTCGTACGGAGCACGCACTGTCTATTCACTTACCCGACATCGTGGTACTTGAACTTGGCGCCAACGATGGATTAAGAGGCTTACCCATCAAGCAAATTAAGCATAATTTATCGACAATCATCAGTAAATCTAACAAAAGTGGCGCAAAAGTTCTGCTTGTCGGCATGCAAATCGCGTCAAATTATGGCATTCACTACACACAGTCTTTTCGTGATAACTATCAGTCTCTTGCAAAGGAACATCAATTAGCGCTTGTTCCCTTTCTTCTCGAAGGGGTTTCTGAAAACAAGGAACTGATGCAAGAGGATAATCTTCATCCACGTGCGACTGCGCAACCGATTATTTTGGATAATATATGGCCACACCTGGAACCCTTAGTCCGCGAGACCCTGGGTCTGGAAACCCGTGTCCTGAAAAGGGATGCCAGGAAACCCACTGCAGGCCATTCGAGAACAGCCATCTAATGAAGCTCTTAGTGAAGCTCTTAATGAAGAAAAGTGTGACTAAAATAAATTAACACGACCCCGAACACGATCAATATCATTTGTTGCATAATTTCTTTTGCACCCGCTCGCTGGTGCAAGCCAGGAATTAAATCCGCGACTGCGATATAGATAAAGCTCGATGCCGCAACCGCCAGTATGAATGGCAGGATATGTTGCATATCACTCAAGCTATAGTAACCGACAATACCACCCACGACGGTACCGATGCTTGAAAACAGATTAAACACAAACGCTTTTTTTGTTTTTCGGCCGCCTTGCAGCAAGACAATAAAATTGCTTATTTGCTGCGGAATTTCATGTGCCGCAATCGCTAAACTCGTGACCACCCCGAGCAAAATATCGGTCATAAATGCCGCAGCGATCAACACGCCGTCAACAAAACTGTGCAATATATCGCCTATCACAATAAGTGAACCGCTAGACGATGAATCGATGACTACTTTCGCATGGTGGTGGTCATGATCAGGCGTGGAATGCGATTCAATGGCATGGGCTTCGCAATGTGCAGAATGACAATGGCGCCACAACACCAGCTTCTCTAGCAGGAAAAAGGCTAATAAGCCGATAAGAACAGCGACCATGACAGAATGTGCGTCGCTGATCTGCGGAAATGCCAGCGCATGCGGTAGCAACCCCAAAAAAGCCGCGCCCAGCAACGTACCGATGGCAAAACTCACAAAATGGGGAATTAATAAACCACGTTGTTCGTCTGATATAAGCAGTAATAACGAAGCGAATAATACGCTTAAAACACCGCCAACCAGGCAAAACAGAATTATCCACGTTAACAGGGGCAACAATGCATTTATTTCCCTAAATAATTGAATGAAATACCAATAAATTGTCGGACGGCCGCTAATCTAACCGCAACGACGCTTTTTTGTAAGCAAAATCACTGGTTAGCGATGATTTAATCCATGAAAATGCGACAAATCGGGCATTTTAACCCATAATTGATTTGTATTATTGGAATTGATGAATCTAATCGTTTTTAGCTACAGAACCAACAAAGGATTACTAGCGGGGATTATGAGGAAACTATTTGTTCGGCTATTGATGATGTTAATTATGTTGTATTGCGCCAGCACACTTGCAGCCGATAATATCATCGCGCCGCAGGATTTTAAAAAACTGGATGAAAAAGTTCAAACAATTAAAAAAAACATTATTAAATTAGGACATGATTTTAATCTGCTGGAAGAAGGTCTCTCCTCTATCACCGGAAAAGATTTGACGGTATACGTCGCATTAGAACTGGAAGGCGGATTTGGATTGCAAGCAATCGAGCTTATCCTGAATGGCAAATTTGCGTCCCGTTATGAATTTACCCAAAGCGTACTTGACGGACTATTGGCTGGCGGCGTGAAAAGAATATATTCTGTTAAACTACCCACGGGTGATTATGCGTTAGAAGCCAAGTTAGTCGGCAAAGTCGGAAAGAGACACAACTACAGTAATCGTATTACGTTGAATTTCGAAAAAAATAACAACCCAAAAACAATCGAGCTAAAGATAACGAACATTCGTGAAAAATTTCTACCCGAATTTGCTGTCAACGAATGGGACTGACATTAACTAACTAACTAACTTTCACAAACTCGAACTGATTTTAGCTATTGACTCAGCATGACTAAAAACCAGACATCAGCAACACAGATTATGTATGTATTAAAATTGAGAAATACGTTATATGCAATTGGATTGATTCTACTTGCTACGTGCATAACACCGATAAATGCACAGGCAGGTCTGGATATCGATTGGCGCGTAGTGCAGGACCCAAGAATAAAGGAAGCTGTCTTTGATTTACATCAGGGAAATTATTTTACCGGTATAAATCGCCTCATTGCGCTCAGATCTTATGGCAACCTCGAAGAGGAAGCGGAGTTAGCCGAATTATTGCTAGGCACCTTTTATCTGGCGTATGGCATGCCCGCCGAATCAACCGAAATATATCTGGATTTATTAGATAAGGGCACCGACACAATCACTCAGGAACAACTTTGGTTTCATGTTGCAAAAACCCAATACCAACGAGCTAGTTACGCCGCAGCCGAAAAATCGTTAACGCATATAAAAGGCAACCTGGGCAGTAAGCTCGGTGAACAGCAGATTTTACTCGAAACACTTTTATTAATGAGAAAAAATCAGTTCGGTAAGGCCGTCGATTTACTCCAACAAATCAATAGCAGCTCCGAATTTTCACTTTACGCTTATTATAACCTGGCCGTGTCACTCGCCAAAGTGGGAAGAAGGGAAGACAGCATCAAAACGTTTGAAGCCATTAGTAACATTGGTGGCAGTAATGATTCCGAGATGAATGCACTAAAGGATAAATCAAATGTCGCGTTAGGGTATATTTATCTTAACAATAGCGAACCCCAAAAAGCCAAATACTATATGCAACAAGTGCAATTACAAAGCCCGCTTGCTAACAAGGCTTTGCTAGGGCTGGGTTGGAGTTATTCGGCGTTAAATGAACATAAAAAATCTCTGGTCGCCTGGATGGAACTCACCAGCCGGGCAAAAAATGATAGTTCTGTTATGGAAGGATATCTGGCTATTCCTCACGCCTATGAAAAACTCAAAGCGCTGAGTCAATCTTTACAGGAATACGAAAAAGCGATACAAAACTACAAAAAAAGTCAAACCAGAATAGACAAACTGATTACCGCTATCAATAAAAATGGACTGTTGACTCCAATTCTCAACCAACCACGTGATCGAAAACTGAATTTAAAAAAACTCATCTTAACCATTCCTGAGCCATCTGACCGTAAGCATCTTATGTACATCTTCGCCAGCAATGAGTTTCAGGAAGCATTTAAAAGCTACAATGAATTAAAATTCTTATCGAAAAGGCTCTTGACCTGGGAAACAACGATTGAAAAATTTCACGGCATATCGACCACCTTTCGCGAGGCATATATGGATCGTATATTGCAACAACAGGCCCAGACAGATAAAACCCTGGATGAATTAGAAGATTACATAAAGACGGTGGCTATAAATAGCTTGCAAGTACAAAGTAATAAAATTACAAAGTTTATTAGCAAAGCAAAATTTTCGATGGCTCGAATATACGATGAATCCAATCAATATTCGGCGAGAGAATAATTAAGGAATCTTTGATTACCTTTGATTACCTTTGATTAGTAATAGTATTTTCTAACAACCCGTAGAATTTCTTCCCGTGTCTTTGAATCGGCCAAATTTGAGAGTTCACGAGATTTTGTCATTATTTTCCCATCACCGATAACGGCGACACGAACCACTAACGCATCATTGGGTTCTTTGCTTATAATGTCGTACTTTAGGCGATAAGCATTTTTAGTATTAAATGTAACGCTAAATCCGTTTTGAACTAGTTTAGTCATCACCATGGAACGAAACGCTTTTAATTTGGAACTTGGGTTTTCCAACTTGGCAAGATACAAAGAATGTTTTTTCAATTCGTCAATATCGACAGATAAAGCCTGGACGCAATATACCACCTCATTGGCCAATGCGTTCCACTGTGGATCGGCCCGCAATTGTTGCCGCACAGTGGTCAGTGATGTCGACGACACAATTGGACTCATGGCCGTGTGTATGATCGCGTCGCTATCTATTTTACTTGGTGTATTGTCATTCGCGGGTAAACGCGTCGCGTGTGCAGAGGGAGGTACATCACTGCCGTGAAGCGACATAGTTGAAAACGAGCACGCTGCGCTCACAATAACTGGCAAAATAAAGAGTAAATTTCTCACACACCGCCCTTTTCAATAACCCCAGTAACAGCAAGAATTGCCACACACTCAGGATTCAACGTTTCTATTTTTACAAGCAGATTAACTGTGGCGAATCCCCCGCTAATCTTCAACCTAAATAAATCAGTTGAATCGTAGCGACACCAATTCAACTGATTTATTTAGGTTCAAGGTCTATTTATAACGTAATTCAACTATTCGATTTGTGACACAAGTTGCAATAAATAAACCCTGACTTTCGAATATTTTTAA
>CAZWBV010000110.1:0-8845 GCA_964632225.1 uncultured Gammaproteobacteria bacterium
TTTGTGCCGCATTGGGTGCGCATGATCAGGGGGATGTACGCGACACTCTATGCTGCGTTGATCAAAGAAGGTGTGGATTTACAGGCGTTGTTTGAAAACTATTATAAAAATTCGATCTTTGTTGATGTTATGCCAGCAGGTGCGCATCCCGAGACACGCAGTGTCAGTGGCGCCAATGTGTGTCGTCTGGCGGTACATCAGCCCCAAAACAGTAAAACTGTTGTGGTTTTGTCCGTTATTGATAATTTAATGAAGGGTGCCGCTGGGCAAGCAGTACAAAATCTCAATATTATGTTTGATCTGGATGAATCAGCCGGTCTTGTGTATGTGCCCATCTTGCCGTAAAAGAGTGCCGTAAAACAAAACCTTCAATCTAAAATAAAGTGAGCATATTACGAAATTGTATTGTAATTGGCTTGTCTTATAACTTGTCGTGTAAAAAGAACGAAAAACTATCTTTTAAAACTATCTTTTAAAGTAATGTATCTATAAGCCGATGATAAATAGTATTACCCTGATTCAAATTTTTTGTATTGAAGCGCAATAGTGAGTGCACCACATCGGATGTCGAAGAGATCAACGCAGCTCATCATAAAGCAACATCAACCAGCGAAAACCTGGTTTTTGATTATTGTCTATGGTGCGGTTGCATTTGGAATTAGTTGGTTTTTATATAGTTTTGGTCTTGTTCAGGCAGGTTACAGCAATGTCGATCTTGGCAAAGAGATCGCGCAGTTAACTGAGCATCGCGATGAACTTAAAGGCAATAATGAAACTTTAAAGGAACGGGTTGCAATGTTAGAGCGCTCGCGCCAGGTGGAAAGTGGTGCCTATGCAGAAGTAGATACCCGGTTACAAGAGCTTCAGCAGGAAATACTTGAGTTAAAAGAGGAGGTTGCGTTTTATAGGGGCATTGTTTCTTCACGTGAGTCAGCGGGTGGATTAAATATTCAAAGTTTCTCCATAGAGAAGACGCAACAAGAAGGTGTTTACCAGTTTAAGCTTGTGTTAACACAGGTTATGAAAAATCAACGGGTTGTTAAAGGTAAAATCAAACTGGCGTTTGAAGGCGTCAGTGAAGGGAAGTTGCAGAAAATTTCGATTAAGCAGGCGTCAAGCGGTGCCAAGTTAAATTTGGATTTGAAGTTTAAATATTTTCAAACAATTGCTGGCAATATTGTTTTTCCGGATGGGTTTCTACCAACACGGGTTTTTCTAGAAGTGAAGCCCGCTGGTAAAAAATTAACTAGGATCGATAAAGTATATGATTGGACAGCGATATTGAAATGAGGTGTTTTTGATATGTTTAAAAGTAACGATAAACGTAAAAATGTGAAAATTGATTCTTTAGTTGGCGGCAATACGGAAGTGGTGGGCGATGTCAAATACAGCGGCGGTTTACATATCGATGGTGTTGTCAAAGGTAATGTGATCGCGGATACTGATGAAAAGTCCATGTTATCGGTAAGTGAGCAGGGCGTCGTGGAAGGCGATGTACGCGTCTCTTACATTATTTTGAATGGCACTGTTATTGGTAATGTTTACGCGTTGGAGCGTGTGGAGTTGGCGCCCAATGCGCGGGTAACGGGCAATGTTTATTACAACTTGATAGAAATGGCCATGGGGTCGGAAGTCAATGGTAATCTGGTCCATCAGATTGATACCACACAACCGGATAACCCTTTAAGTAACAAGGATTCAGGCGAATCTCCGAATAATGTCTCAGAGGTTGCAACCCCGTTAATGCTGGATCAAGCAACACAAAAGTGAAGAAGGGCTATTTTTACACTATTTTGGATCAATATCCTTTTTTGGTTTCGCGTTTAAGGTAATACTTGACTATATTCCTAGGGAATAGGATAATTGTTTTATCATGTAACGTGGTATAAGTTATCGGGGTGAGGGCTTTAACCAATTTACCTTTAACCAATTACTTAGTGGTCTAAAATAGGGCCATGTGTGCGATCACGTCGTGATAGATATAGCGATACAACACTGCGATATAGACTAGTTTTACGAGGCAAATCGAAATGGATCAATCTGTAACTGACTCAGGCGCTAATTCAGACAATAATTCTGTCACCAGCTCTACGCTTAAATCGGAAAGCGACATTGTTTTTACTGATATTGTTTTTACAGATAATGCTGCAAATAAGGTTGCACAGTTGATCGCTGAGGAGAGTAACGATAATCTCAAATTACGTGTATTTATTTCCGGTGGCGGTTGTTCCGGTTTTCAGTATGGATTCACCTTTGATGAAAAAGTCAGCGAAGACGATACACAGGTGAATAATGCCGGTGTGACGTTATTGATAGACCCAATGAGTTTTCAGTATCTGATAGGTGCCGAAATAGATTACAAAGAAGACCTTGAAGGCGCACAGTTTATTATTAAAAACCCAAATGCGACGACCACCTGTGGTTGTGGTTCTTCTTTTTCTGTCTAGCCTCCGAGTCCGATAAGCTGCAGACTAAAATATCTAGAAAAAAGGGATGTGAAATATACGCTGCGCGTATGATTCGTCGTCGTTGAAATACTCTCAAGCAATTGGTCCGCAAAAAGATCCCTCTCAATTTATCACGCCCTCACGCAACAAAATCTCATTTGATCATCCCACAATGTGCTGTCAGATTTCATATTAGGTCACGCAGTTTGATGTTTTTGGATCGTTGAATTTTGAGTAGCGGATTGTGACTAGTGATGAAGAATAAAAACCAACAAACGCAATCAACTATGCGTTCTGCCAACTACGTACGCGCTCTGCATTGTACTGCGAAAATTTATTTCACCTTCAAAAAGGGTGCTCTAAGGCCCCTTTTTGGTCGTTTTTGATTTTAAACTCATTGATATTCAATTTGTTATAACGCGTTTTTGGGGCAGAGCCGCCGCCGTTCAGTTGCTTGCAAAAAAAAATCGAGTCGAGTAGGGTGGCGTGCGTGGTGAAAATTAAATGACGAGCCGATAAGCCTACGGCCCTACAACGGCATGTTTGAGTTGATGGTATTGTTTGGCGTATAAAAATTTGTCATAAAAAAGTGGACTTGCCCAAAAAAAAGGATTTTTAATGCACATCATCAATCTACTCATCAAAGTATATTTCATTAAAGTGTATTGTTCTCCTACTCGTTTTGTCGCACGTGCTCATTTTTTTAGGGTGTTGTGTTTTATCGCATTGTGTCTGTTGCCCGGCCTGACGATGTCACTTGCCTTTGCCGTCGAGCCGGAGTCGGTTGCCGTGTCGGCTGAAGCACCCCCGGCGCAGGATCCCTTTTCCGCACAGGCCATGGAAACGCGCGCCAACGCGATACAGACGCGTTGCTTGCAGGATGCAACCTGCGCCGCGCGCAACGCGCTGCGCCTTCAACAGCAGGCGGAGGCGTTAGCCGAGGCAAAAAAAGCCCGAATTCAACGCAGCAACGGCATGGCAACCCCCTTATCAGAAGCACAACTGGCCAACAGAAAAAAAGAATATGATCAGCGCTGTGAGCAGAATAAAAAATGTGCAGCTCGTCAAGCCCGGCGTGACACGCGCAGGCGTGATCATGAAGAAGCACATAAACAGCGGAAAACTGTCACACTTGCCTTTAATGATTGGTGCTCGGCGAATGCAGCCGCGTGCGATGAATACAATGCGAGTAAAAAAAAGGTGTTTAAAGGGATTTCAGCGCTGCAACCTGATTGTGAACAAAATTACGATCAGTGCGTAAAAAACTTGCGCACCCTCCTCCAAACCGAGCAAGCAGCGTGGAAACCCTTTTGTAATGCCCGCCCCAGCGTATGCAGCGCGCAGGCACAAGTGGCAGCGCAGGTGGCGAAAAAACGCCAGACAGAACGCAGCGCCTTGTGTCAGGCCGAACCTGACAGCGTTGTATGTGATACAGGCAAACGTAATTTCAGTACGGCCTTAAAAGAGGCGAGCGACAGTCTCTAAACAAGCATCTCTAACAAACAGTGACTGATTTTGGATTTAATGAACAGCGCATTTTAATGATATCTTAAATAAGACTAAAAAAGGATTGCAAATGAACAAGCTTATGGATAAGGCAGCGACGTTAATCAACACTTGCATAATCAATATTCGCAACAGATGCGCCCGCAACAGGCCGCCGCGTTTTTTGAGCACGGTTTTTTCATTGCCCTTGATCCTGTTGTTCTGGGCAGCTGCGGCTACCCTCACGCAGGCGCACGATTATGTGCCAACAGGCAGTTTCGACACGCTGATTGATGCCGAATGTGGCCTCGATGAATTTGACTGCAATCCCTTTGACGTGCAACGACTTTCGCTCGCCGAGCTACCCGGTATTGCGGCAGGCTATCACAGCGTACGTTACTCAGATGGCACCACGTATGCTTGTTTCGCCGGTAACTTTGCGGGCTACACCGGCATGAGCGAGCTTGGCAACGGTAAACGCGAACAAACCATTACCTATGAACACAGTTGCCTGATATTACCGTCGATAGATGATTTTTTCCCCCACGAGACGATTTTTACCCAGTCATTAGACACATTGGATTGCGATATCGGGCACATCCCCAGCCTCAGCGCATTTGCCTGCTTGCACGTCAATACCCCGCCGGTGGTGTTTGACATCACAGCGGATCCCAGCAACCCAAAGAACGGCGAAGTGGTGCTGTTTCGTGCTGCGGCAGAGGACGTTGATCTGGATGTATTGACCTACAACTGGGATTTTGGTGATGGCGACACCGCGACTGGTTTTGGGTCAACCATAGACCATGTGTATGGTGTTCCCGGTGTCTATAACGTGACGGTGAGCGTCACTGACGGCAACGGTGGCGCGGATACATTGACCCTTGCTGTGACTGTTGTGGCAAATCAACCGCCGGTGATCAGCGATTTTACCGTCACGCCGAGCGCGCCGAATGCGGGCCAGCCGGTTTCATTTGACGCAGTGGCGAGTGATGCGGATGACAGCGTATTGAACTTAAACTATACGTGGGATTTTGGCGATGGCGGGTTCGGCGCTGGGGCCAGCACATCGCATACCTTCGCAACGGGCGGGATCTACAGTGTCACGTTAACGGTCACGGATGCCGGAGGGGGGTTAGATACGCTTTCGAAGACTGTGGATGTCACGCTCCTCAATACGCCGCCGCAATCAGTCACCGTGACCCCCGAGATTTTAGTGATTAATAAAGCGGATCTGGCGGTGTTTGTTGTGGATGCCAGCGACCCGGACGGCGACCCGCTGAGCATGACGATCGATTTTGGTAATGGCGTCTCAGAGACCGCGACCGGTGTGACAACATCACAAGAGTTTTTTACCTCGTACACGGCCAGTGGCAGTTATACGGTTAACGTGAGCGTCTCCGACGGCATTAATCCGGCGATTACCGCCTCGACGAGTATTACCGTACTGGAAAACACTACCCCCTATGCCATCAGTTTGGAAGCCGTTGGATTAGACGCCTTTTTTATTGGGGATCCCGTAGTGTTTAAAGCGAATGCGATAGATGACGAAGGCGATAACCTGAATTTTGTGGTCGATTATGGGGATGGGACCAACGAGCAAGTGAGTGGGGCACAACCCCCGCAAACATTTTCCCATCAATATTCTGCGGTGGGTGAGTATACCGTGACCCTGACAATAGCCGATGTCACCAATCCAGAGGTGTTGATCGAAACCTCAACAAACGTGACGGTGACGAATAACCAGCCGCCGACGATTGACGATTTTACCTGGTCGCCGTTAGAGCCGACGGAAGTGGATCAAGTGACCTTTACGGCCGTCGCCCGTGATGTTGATAGCCCGTCAACCGCGCTGGTTTACGCCTGGGAATTTGGCGACGGCACGTTCGGCGGCGGTAATGACAGCCCTAACGACCCATCATCGACAAAGACCGAGGCCTATTCGGCAGGCCAGTATACCGTGACATTGTTTGTGTCGGATGGGTCTGGCGGTACCACCACCTTAACCAAAGTGATTGAAGTGACCCCGCTCTCGATCGTCCCGCCGGTGGAGGGTGCCGAAGATAATTTTTCAAGCGAGTGGGGGGCTGGGCGCACGGGTATGTGTTCGGACGACCCTTATAAAGCTGGTTTTAACGACAGCTTTAATAACCCCTCCGACCCGATCAGCCACGCGACCGGTGCGGTAGTGGAATTCGAGGCGGATTACCGCGGCACCGGTCCCCTGCCGTTGCGTTTTGAGCGGCATTACAACAGTGGCGCACGTGTCGGCACGACCTCATTAGGCGGCCTGTGGCGCCACAGCTACGATAGAAAGATTACTGTTTTTGAAAATGGCCGCTTGGCGAGTGTGACCACGGCGCGCGGGGCGAGTATCCCGTTTGAACTGGTTGACTCCCTGTGGGTGCCACAAGCATCAACCAGCTCGTCGCTGGAGCAGATTGCGGATGGCTGGATCCATAAAACGGCGAATAACTTGATCGAAAATTACAATTTACAGGGCCAGTTAATCCGTATAAGTAATCTGGCGGATCACCGCTTGAGTTTAAGTTACGATGCGCTGGGGCAATTGCAAAGCGTGACCGATCCGTTTGGCCGCACTCTGGTCATGACGTATAGCCCGACCGGGCAGCTTGTGACCTTGACCGATCCGGCGTTGGCGGTCATCACCTATGGTTATTCAGGCGCTAACTTGGGTGATAATTTGATCAGCGTGACCTATGCGGATGCCAGTTCACGTGGCTATTTATACGCAGACACGCGTTATCCCAACGCGTTAACCGGTGTGATAGATGAAAAGGGCGTGCAACTGACGACCTTCGTGTACGACGGTTTTGGCCGGGGTCAAAGCAGCCAGCATGCGGACGGGGCGGACTTAACCACCTTTATCTACCTGGATGGACAGACGACCTTGATCACCGATGCACTCGGTCAGCAACGCACCTTTAACTATGCGCTGATCAACGGCGTGTATCGCAACACCGAACACAACCCCACTGACCCGCAATGCACGACCTGTGGCTCCAGTCAGAAGAGCACCACGTTTGATGCTGAGGGCCGCCCTGACCTGGTGGAGGATTTTAACGGTCACATCACGGACTTTGATTACGACAGCCGGGGATTGGTCATCCGTCGCACCGAAGCCAAAGACACCCCCGAACAGCGTGTTTACGAGACCCAGTGGCATGCCGACTTTAGGCTGCCGGTGTGTGAAATCGCGCCGTTGCAGACGACTATTTTAACGTATACTGCGGCGGGTCAATTGGAAAAACGCACGCTGGTCGACACCACGAATACGACGCAGTTCCCCAGCGCGGTGGCCAAAGCGTGTGAGGCGCTCAATGCGCTGTCGGCAGTGGATTTTGCCACCTTGAAGACACGCAGTTGGGGGTATACGTATTACACAACGGGCGTGATAGTGGGCTTGTTACAAACAGTGGATGGGCCGCGTACGGATGTGGCGGATATCACCACGTACAGCTATGACGATGTGACAGGTGACCTGACTCAAGTAACGAACGCTCTGGGGCAATCCCAGTCTGTGCAAAGTGACGTACACGGCCGCCCGGCCATCATTGAAACGGCGAATGGCCTGATCAGCAAACTGACGTACGATAGCCGGGGGCGGCTGCTACGCCGTGAAGTAGGGACTGATGCGTTGGGTTATCAAGTTACGGAAAATCAATACGATGCGGCTGGCAACCTGGTTAAGGTTATTCAGCCCAACGGCGCGTTCCTTGCGTACACTTATGACGGTGCGCAGCGGTTAACCGGCCTGTCGGATCAACTCGGTAACCGCATCACCTACACCTTAGATGCGTTGGGCAACCCGCTCAAGACCGACACCGTGGACCCCGCAGGCACACTACGGCGCACACAGGCGCGGGTGTACTCGCAAGCGAACCGGCTGGAAAAAACCTTTGAGTCCACTGAGGCCGAGGCCATGACGTATACGCAATACGATGGCAGCGGCAATCTGCTGTCCTTTGATGATGCGTTGTCGAACACCACACAATCCACCTATGACGCGCATGACCGGCTCACTGGGGTGACCGACGCCTTGAGTGGCGTGACCGTGAACACCTATGATGCAAACAACCGCGTCACAGGTGTCACCGACCCCAGAGGCAATACCACGACCTATACCTACGACGGCCTGGGTAACCTGCTTGAAGTCAGCAGCCCGGACGCTGGTGTGACCCAGTTTACCGGGTACGATGAGGCGGGCAATGTCTTGGCGAAAATTGACGCCAGAGGTTTTCCCAGCCAATCCCGTTACGATGCGCTGAATCGATTGGATTTAGTGACCTATAATGATGGCTTCACCACGTCGGATTATGTCTACGACGAGGGTTCCAATGGTTTGGGTCGATTGACGCGCCTAGTGGATAACGCGGGTCTAGCAGATAACGCGAGCAGTGTGTCGTTTAGCTATGATGTGCACGGCCGCGTGCTAGAGCAGACCCAAGTGGTGGGAACGGTTAGCCTGACCACTGCATACCAGTATGATGCCGCCGGTCAACTGGACACCCTGACCTACCCGTCAGGAAAAGTGATCAAGTACGGCTATGTTAACGGGTTGTTGGACAGCCTGACGCTGGGGGCGGTCAATGGCAAGACACTCATCAATGCGATGGGCTATGAACCGCTGGGTCCGTTAAGTCGTTGGACCTGGGGCAATGGAACAACTGTCACCCGCATCTATGATTTGGATGGGCGTGTCACAGGTTACCCCTTAGGGGCCAGCGCCAATCGAACGCTGACGTATACGCCAGTGGGCAATGTGAGCGAAATACTTGATACGGCAGATCCAACGAATAACGTAAGTTTTGGTTATAACGCGTTATCGCAACTGACAGACTTTAGCGGGCAGGGCGAGACGCAGGAGTTTGCGTATGACGCCAATGGCAATCGCA
>CAZWBV010000111.1:0-8829 GCA_964632225.1 uncultured Gammaproteobacteria bacterium
GATCACCGCAATAGGGGGTTCGGTAATAAGTAAGCCGTTGTCCAGGGGTGCTACTGTTATACCCAGCAGTGAATCATCAACAATGAAATCATGCCAGCTATCGTACGCAGTAGGAAAAAGCTCACATCCATGCAAAAGTTCCAATAAAGTTTCACGGCGTCCGGGTGTT
Organism: uncultured Gammaproteobacteria bacterium; assembly: GCA_964632225.1. Classification (GTDB taxonomy): domain Bacteria; phylum Pseudomonadota; class Gammaproteobacteria; order SG8-11; family SG8-11; genus JAADIM01. Next base: position 170 of record CAZWBV010000111.1, read on the forward strand.
TCAGCGGCAAACAAAATTCGTCCATTCTTTTTTGACCCGCTTTTTTGCGTAGTATTTTGTGTAGTGTCTTGTGCAGTGGTTTGCGCAGAAAAAGTCTCGACAAATTGTTTTATTCGATCAGTAGGATGTGCTGCGCGTACGTCCAGAGTCAGGACAGGCGGTTTTTCGGTGGCAAAATTGATTGCATTCTCTGTTTCTTCAATTTTAAAGTGTTGCAGACGAACTAGTGGAAATCGATTTATTTGGCCTATTACTTCATTTGCCTGTAAAAATATATCTGCGGGTTTTAAAATCGGCCGGTCGATATTATGACGTAGTTGTTCGTAACGTTCCGTTACGTTTTGCCAAAAAAGGTCTGCCGCCTGGCTACTTTCATCCAGACTGATTAATAAACTGTTTTTTGGCAGGTAATCAAACAATGTTTGTGTCTGTTCAAAAAACAGAGGTATGTAGTATTCGATGCCAGCGGGGGCAATGCCATTGCTGATGTTTCGGTAAACAACACTGTTTTGTGGATTGCCTTCGAACATCGTGCGAAAATTATCCCGGAAGTAGCCAATGGCGTCTTTGTTAAGCGGAAATTCGCGTGCGGGTAATAATCGAATTTGTTTAACTTTATCAATAGAGCGTTGGTCTTCAGAATTAAAGGTGCGTATTGTTTCAATTTCGTTATCGAATAAATCAATACGGTAGGGGAGATGATTACCCATTGGAAATAAATCAAGAATGTTGCCTCTTACCGCAAACTCTCCATGTTCGTATACGGTGGAGACGCACTGATAACCCGCCGCATCCAGTCGCGTTCGCATTTGGTCAATATCGAGTGTTTGGCCTACATCCAGCATAAGACTGTTTTTATCAAGAAATGAACGCGGCGCCAATCGGGTCATTAATGTTGTTATCGGCACGATTAAAATGCCTTTGTTTAATTCGGGCAGGCGATACAGTGTCGCCAGCCGGTTTGAAATAATGTCCTGATGAGGCGAAAAATTGTCGTAGGGTAATGTTTCCCAATCTGGAAATGTAAAGGTGGCATGGGGCGACTTATCACCCAGGAAGAAGCGTAATTCATACTCCAAACGAGTCGCAGACGGTGTGTCTGCGGTGATCACAACCAGTGGTCCGTCGTGTTTTTCAAACGCGTGTTTGATGACTAATCCATAACTGCAACCATACAGTTGACCCCAATCCGTACGCTGTTTGGGTGTGGTGGTGTAGACCGGATTAAAGGGTGTCACGTTGTTCATGGTAATTCGTTTGTGGTGTTCAAGTCCTAATTCGCAGGTCGGCTATTGTATTCGTTGGCCGCTGGAGAAGAAAGAATTTTCTATTCGTTCCTGGAAATTACGTTAGTTCACATTGTGATACTTTTGTGATTTTACAGCGATACCCCTGTGAATCTTCAGCGCCACAATATACACACATGTAGCTATTTTTTTGTAAAAAAAACATAAGGAGAAGAAAAGATGAATAGTAAAAAGTTTGGTGTGGCTATGTTTTCAGCGCTCACGCTTTGTTCGGTTAATTTTTCAGCACAGGCGGCCCAATGGGATATTTCGATTACCAATTTAACACACGGAAATCTTTTTACACCGTTGCTGGCGGCGGGGCACGACAATAATTCACATTTGTTTCAGGTGGGTATGGCCGCAACAGCGGGTGTTACTGCTATGGCAGAGTGTGGTGACCTAACGTCGCTTTTGGATGAAGCGGGTGTGCTTGGGGCAGATACGATCAGTAATTTGGCCGGAGGACCATTGTCTGCTGGCGACACAACGACAGGGACGCTAATGACATCCGGCGGTAATAATTATTTATCGATAGCGGCGATGATATTGCCTACGAATGATGCCTTTGTGGGGCTGGACGCGCAAAAAATACCGGTAGAAGCGGGCACTTATACATTCTATTTGAATGGATACGATGCCGGAACGGAACAAAATGATGAGTTAGTTCAAGCAGCGGCTGAGTGCGCGGTGGATGTTCCCGGTTTCCCTGATCCAACTGATATCGGAGGCACGCTTGGTGAGGGTGTAGCTGGACCTGATTCCAATAACAACATACATATACACCGTGGCTTGTTAGGTGATACTAACCCCGGAGGTGGAATCAGCGATGTAAACAGTACTATCCACCGCTGGCAGAATCCTGTGGCAAAGGTTGTTGTCACAGTAACGCCATAAGGGGGTCCCAATGAAAACAATTTTACGAAAAAAATATTTATTTATTGCAATACTGGGATCAGTAGTCATTTTTAGTGGGTGTAGTGACGATGATGATGATCCTGCTATCACACCGCCTGCAACAGAGTCTATGGCAACATTTTCAGTAGAGGTGACAAACATCACCTATGCTCAGCCAATCACGCCGCTTGCCGTGATTGTGCATAATGAAAATTATTCACCTTGGCAATTGGGTGGTGCAGCAACCGTCGGACTGGAAAGGCTCGCTGAAAGTGGTGACCCCGCTGCGTATTTAACTGAAGCGGATGCAAGTGCAGACGTATTAAAAACCGCAGCGTCTTCTAATGGCCCGTTTGGTCCTGGCGCAACTGAAACAGTAATGATAACCGCAATGCAAGCGTCAGACCTGGAAATCAGTGTGGCCGCCATGTTGGCAAATACAAATGATGCCTTTACCGGTCTTCGCAAGGTGGTAGTGGGTGGTATGGCTGTCGGGGACAGCATAATCCGGTTGGCGCGCGTTTATGATGCGGGTACTGAACTGAATACAGAAACAGCCACGACGATGCCCGGTCCAGCGGCGGGCGGCGAGGGGTTTAACAACGTCCGTGATGACACGGGTGATTTTATTTCAGTTTCTGCCGGTGTTGTGACAAACGCTGACGGTTTGGCGACATCCGCTTTGGATGAATCTCATCGTTGGCTTGGGTCTGCTGCAAAAGTAACGATAACACGCACGCAGTAGAGAAACGCTGACTAAAGTCAGAGCTTACTTCAAGAACTAACGCCGTTGTTGAAACATTACAACGGCGTATTTTTTATGTAGGCGCATAACAGCCGGGCTAGTTTTGCCATCAAAAAACCAAGGGACCAAATATCATATTGACTTATTTTACCTTGGCCTACGATTCAACTGATTTATTTAGGTTTAACTTTTATTGGGTTTCGGTGAAATAACGGACCATCGGTTTTCCTTAACATTGCAGTCTCTCATTGTTGGTGCTGGACTCAAAAGATTGCAAAAGGCACACAATGTGCTAATATTTAGATATGAGCTACTTTGCTTGGAATTTAGAGAAGAATGACGAACTTATCAAAGAACGGGGCATATCCTTTGAACGTGTAATCTATCATATTGAAAAACAAGAAGTTTTAGATATAATAAAACATCCAAATACTTCTAAATACCCAAGTCAACGGATGTTCATTGTTAATATTAATAATTATGCCTATCTAGTCCCCTTTGTTGAAAATGAATCAGAAATCTTCCTAAAAACAATCATTCCAAGCCGAAAAGCAACGCGAAAATATCTTGAGGTGAATGATGAGTAATAAGCTTAATAAAGAAGAAAAAGAAATACTTAAATCCTACGAAAATGATGAGTGGGTTTCTGTGTCAAGTGAATCGGACATTGCTAAATACAAAGCCGCAGCTAAAAATACTTTCAAGAAAGATAAGCGGGTAAATATTCGCATATCAAAAATGGATCTTGATTTACTGCAAGAAAAAGCACTTATCGAAGGATTACCGTACCAAACACTAATGTCTAGTGTTTTACACAAATATGTAACTGGGCGTCTAAAAGAGAAAATGCCTAACGAATAAAGATAGGTTACGAGAGTGAAGCGAACCACAACCTTATCCAATTGTTGAACAAGCCCGGTGTTTCCAATCAGTACTCTATCGAACTCACAACAAGTTTATTTGAGGTAATGGGTTCCCAGGTTGTTTGGCTGCTAATACCAGGTCCGATATTTGGACTGTGGAATATGGTTTCACTTATTACAACGTCAAAAGTTACAAAATCAAAAAAATAACTGAGTTAATAAATATGTCAGGTTTTAAATCGCTTATCCCAGTTTTTGTATCGTTTTTTACAATATTTGACAAGTGCGTCGTATCCATCAAAAAATAATTCGAAGTGTTTCGTTGCAGGCTCATCGGATTCACAAAAATCATTGCTGTAGTCGCGGCATACTTGGGGCCGGGTTTCATATATTCCGCATTGCCCATTAGACTGCAGGTGGGTGCATTTGTTGTTCACTAGCAGGAACCAGCCTTCTTCATCTTTATAGAGTTGCGTATTGGCATGCGATAGTTGCCACAAGAGATGGTCAAAATCTTTTTTAGAACGCGGGGTATCAACTTGTTCTGTAAAATAAGTACAGCATATCGTACCGGGACAAAAACTGCATTTTGTTTCAGGTGTTACTTTTATACTCTTATTATGTTGCGCCTTACTGGTAATATTTTTGTTTCCAGGAAGTGAAATATATGTGGTTTTATAGGCTTGTTTTGTCGTCATACGGCCCCGCGCAATGATTAGTGATATTATTCTATTTTTACAGCTCTTTTATACACAGAGTTTATATAAAAGTCTTGAAATTGGTTTGTTTGGCCTTATACTTCTGAGAAATTTATTTTGAGGTGCGTTGAGATATGCCAATTTACGAATACGAATGCAATAATTGCGGTCATCAGCTCGAAGCGATACAAAAAATGAGTGATGCGTCGCTAGTTGATTGTCCGCAGTGCAGTAAACCCGCGCTTCGAAAGCTTATTTCTGCTGTGGCATTTCGCTTAAAAGGGCAGGGCTGGTACGAAACAGATTTTAAGGAAGGTGACAAAAAGAATCTGTCGTCTAATGAAGTTGCTGATTCAGCGGATAAAAACTCGGACAGCAAGAAAGACGGCAAGGAGAACAACAAGAAAGGCAGTCAGGACGGTACTAAAGCCGAAAGTAAAGCTGAAAGCAAAAAGACAGCGTCCGACGATACGGGTAAAAAGAAAGCAACCAAAAGTGAATCAAAATCAACCACCAAAAAAGAAAAAACGAACAGCAGTAAAGCGCGTACAAATAAATAAAATAAATAATAATATCAAAATCTTAAGCGATATATCTGTATGTTTTTCTAATATTTGCTGCGTAGGGTGGAATTACCCATCTGTTGCAACAAATGTTGCAACCACGTCGAGCAATCCGTAACATTCCTGCCTCCGATTGTTAAATTTTAAGGAAAAAGTCATATGCGCACGCATTATTGCGGCAACGTTTCAACGCCTGAAATTGATCAGGAAATCACTGTTTGTGGATGGGTGCATCGTCGTCGTGATCACGGTGGGGTGATTTTTATCGATTTACGTGATCGAGAGGGTTTGCTGCAAATTGTTTTTGATCCTGATACGCCAGATATTTTTACCCTGGCTGAACATGTGCGCAGTGAATATGTATTACAAGTGACCGGTAAGGTCAGAAACCGTCCGCAAGGCACCGTTAATTCAGAATTGTCAACGGGTCAGATTGAAGTGCTTGCGCAGAAATTGAACATTTTAAACCAATCTGAGACACCCCCGTTCCAAATCGACGATGATGATGTGTCCGAAGAACATCGATTACGTTATCGTTATATTGATTTAAGGCGCGAACAAATGTTTTCGCGTATGAAATTGCGTTCAAAAATCATAAATCGACTGCGCGCGTTTCTGGATAATAAGGGCTTCCTCGACATTGAAACCCCGATGCTGACCAAAGCCACACCGGAAGGCGCGCGTGACTATCTGGTACCGAGTCGCACACAGGCCGGCAGTTTTTTTGCACTGCCACAGTCACCGCAAATTTTTAAACAATTATTAATGATTTCGGGCATGGATCGTTATTATCAGGTGGTGCGTTGTTTTCGTGATGAAGACTTGCGTGCCGACCGCCAGCCTGAATTTACCCAACTGGATATTGAAACGTCTTTCTTAATGGAAGATGACATTATCGGCTTAATGGAAGAAATGTTATGTGATGTGTTTAGTCACATCATGGGTGTGACCTTGCCAAGTAAATTCCCACGTATGACTTACGCTGAAGCAATGAAGCGTTATGGTAGCGATAAACCGGATTTACGTATACCGCTTGAATTAGTGGATGTGAATGATGTTATGGCAGGGGTGGAGTTCAAGGTGTTTGCGGGACCAGCGAACGATCCAAATGGCCGGGTTGCGGCACTGCGGTTACCTAAAGGCGCTGAGCTGAGCAGAAAAGAAATTGATGATTATACAAAGTATGTCAGTATTTACGGTGCTAAAGGGCTGGCTTATATTAAAGTCAATGATACGTCGGCGGGTCGTGATGGTTTGCAATCACCGATACTCAAGTTTTTGCCTGATGACGCGATTCAGGCAATATTGAAACGAACAGCCGCTGAAAAGGGTGATTTGATTTTTTTCGGCGCAGACAAGGCGAAAATAGTAAATGAGTCACTGGGCGCGCTACGCATCAAATTAGGTCACGACAAGGGATTGTTAACAGAAGGCTGGCAGCCACTCTGGGTCGTCGATTTTCCGATGTTTGAATGGGATGAAAAAGCCAAGCGTTGGACATCGTTACATCATCCGTTCACTGCGCCTAGCGAGGGCGATATTGACTATCTTGAAACTGATCCGGGTCGTTGCAATTCACGTGCGTATGATATTGTTTTGAATGGCACTGAACTGGGCGGCGGCTCGATGCGTATTTATCGACAGGATGTGCAAAAGAAAGTATTTCACGCCCTGGGTATTAGCGATGAAGAAGCCAATGACAAGTTTGGTTTCTTGCTTGATGCGTTGAAATACGGCTGCCCTCCGCATGGTGGCATCGCTTTTGGCCTGGATCGCATGGTGATGTTGATGGCCGGTGCACAGTCTATTCGTGAAGTAATGGCATTTCCAAAGACGCAAACAGCCAGTTGTTTGCTTACACAAGCACCTTCACGGGTATCTGAAATGCAACTAAAAGAACTCAATATCAAATTGCGTACTCCGCCTAAAGAAATAGGCGTTAAGGAAACACAAATAAAGGACACTGAGAAATAATAAAATGAAAATGATGTCGGTTGTCGTCAATTATTTACGAAGTGTGTCTGGTTGTTGTTTTGTTCTGTTGTCTGTCAGCGTGTTATTGCCTAATTTTTTATTTGCAAAAGAATTATTTGCAAAAGAAGTATCAATTAACGACGTTGTACATCACGAAATCTCTATCAGCGTATCGCCGCAACAAAATACGCTGTCTGTGCAAGATACAATGACATTGCCGGATACAATGTTAAAAAGGGGGACAGTTCAATTTTATTTACACGCCAACTTGTCAGCCAAAGTGATCACCGAAGGCGTACGCTTAAATCACGTCAAAATTACAGATAAACCCTCTCTTGTCCCGTTGCAGCGGTTGTCATTGCGTTTTTCAAAACAAACGTTGATCGACAATAAAATAACGCTGACGTATCAGGGTAAAATTCACCACCCCGTTGAGCAATTAGGTGCGGAATATGCGCGTAGTGTGGGTGTCTCGCCGGGCATTATTTCTCAGGACGGTGTCTTTCTGTCAGGTAACAGTTATTGGTATCCCCGTTTTGTTGATGAATTACACACATTTCATATGCGCGTTGTGCTACCAGAAAAGTGGTCCTCTGTCAGTCAGGGACAACGAATAGAAAATTTAATTGAGGCGACGAATAAAATCACTACTTGGGTGATTGATAAACCGCAGGATGAAATTTATCTCATTGCGGCGACATTCAAAGAATATAGACAGGCTTCGGATGCTGTTGAGTCAATGGTGTTTTTGCGTGAGGCCGACGACCCGCTAGCACAAAAATACCTGGATACGACAGCACAGTACGTTGCGATGTATCGCAAGCTATTGGGGCCTTACCCGTATAAAAAATTTGCGCTGGTGGAAAATTTTTGGGAAACAGGGTACGGCATGCCATCGTTTACGCTGTTAGGCCCTAGAGTGATTCGATTTCCTTTTATTTTGCACTCCTCTTACCCGCATGAAATTTTGCATAACTGGTGGGGAAACGGTGTTTTTGTCGATTATCAGAAAGGTAACTGGGCAGAAGGGTTAACCAGCTACCTGGCGGATCATTTAATAAAAGAGCAGCGCGGACAAGCGGTAAATTATCGGCGTAATTCTCTGCAAAAATACACTGATTTCGTCAATGACAGCAAAGATTTTCCATTAACCGAATTTCGATCGCGTCACAGTGCGACGACGGAAGCGGTGGGTTATGGAAAAACACTGATGTTTTTTCATATGTTGCGCCAACAACTCGGTGATCAACAGTTTGTGCGCGCACTGCAAACTTTTTATCAAAAATACAAGTTTAAATATGCGGCGTTTGCGGATGTGCGTGATGTATTTGAACAGATTTCTAATCTGGATTTGAAAGCAACATTTGAACAGTGGGTGGAACGCACAGGTGCGCCTGAGCTACTGGTCACAGATGCGAATGCCAAACAAACTGAAGAAGGTTATGTCCTCACGGTCGGTATCGAACAGATACAAGAAGGTGAACCCTATAAATTGCGATTACCGATCGCGATAACGATTGAAGGGCAAAGTAATGCGCTTCAACTAACGGAGTTGATTAAAACCAAGCGTCATACATTCAAACTGACGCTGCCAGAGAGGCCAATACGACTGGATGTTGATGCAGAGTTTGATA
>CAZWBV010000112.1:0-8827 GCA_964632225.1 uncultured Gammaproteobacteria bacterium
CTTTTAAAAAATCAGCCGCACCCAGCGTATTATTTATCTGCACATCCGCGTATTGACGATACAATCCGGTTTTATCCGTACCATAATTATCAAGTCGTAAATTGACGCTATATCGGTCTTCATTTTTAATGTTGATATTGAGCTTGGCCTCACCGACTTGATCACCTGGCTCAAAATAGCCAACCGCACTCATACCCGGAAAATCGTTAATCAGATACAAGCTCTCTTCAATAGCACTGTTGGTTACCGGCGACGATAACATGCCGTCAAAAACTGATTTGATTGCAGTGTGTGAATACAACTGATTGCCGTGTGTGTTCACTTCGCCCAACACACCAATCAACAACGCAAAGTTAACAACACCATCTCGTTCTCTTTTTTTCGCAATAAAGGCCTTCGCAAGTATAAAACCACGCTCACGGTAGAAGCGCGTGATCTTGTCTGCGATTGATTCTATCTGACGAAGTAATATGCCGCGTTTGGGTCGCTGGCCCTTAATCACCCAAACCTGTTTTTGCAGGTCGCGCGGCGCGACATGACGCGCCTGCGATTTGTCATCTATACCTGTTAAAGTTGATGATTCTTCTAATTGATCAATAGCGTAACTGGTCGAAAAAAACTCTCCGTCGTCTATCAGACCGATACGGATTTCTTCTATCAGTTTACCCAGAGTTTCATGCGTGATGCCCCATTGCGGATATTCATCTAGACCGTGCATCCTGAACTCTGACACGGCAAGGCGCGGACCTTCAGAAGAATCAGAACTGCGTTCTTGAATATTCGGGACACTCTGATCCTGCGGCACGGTGTTGCTTTTCAATTTTGGTGTTTCGGTTATTTTAGGCACGTCTAAAATACCCTCTACTGGTTTCCCCCTCGATGCGGCATCTGTTGAGACAGTGAATATTAACGGCGAAAATGAATGGCCAAGGAAGACGGTATTTCCGCCGTGATCGGTTGCCTGGATATAGTATTCGACAGCCGAAACGGTCAATTCGGGCAGCCTAACCGAGAATTCATCGGTCGCCAATATGCGTACCATCTCCGTGTTTTTATAATTCGTTGCACCGGTATTACGATAATAGACAGTAACGTTCTTAACGCCGACATTATCCGTCACTATCACGCGAAAGCTGGCATGTTCATCGGGTCGGTTTTTTGCTGCAATGGGTATAAGTATGATTTCCGGTGCAATAATATCACCCACAGGTAATACCGACGCCGCATCGGCCGTAGCAGCATAAGGTAAAAAAAACTGCGATGAAAATATCAAGGAATGACTAATAAGGGTGATTAAGAACAAACGCAGTACACGCGTCACGGTGATCTCCTTTAACATCATGCGATGCGGAAAAAACCCCCGCTCCATCATTATTTTGTGGCAATCATAACACCCGAATTATTGAATAGACAACCACCACATTCAATCTGCGGCAGTTCTTACAACAGTGCGGCGTATCCCCCGATCAACGGTATTGTGCCGCACAGCCAGTAAATTCCTACCTCAATACCTCAGAGTACCGCTAGGTTGGGCCAAGAAAACAGTGGTATTGGGGTCAGAGAACAATTTATTCTAATAATTAGTAACAATTGTTCTCTGACCCCAATCGTACCGCCTAGCATCCTGAACAGGAAAAATTAAGTTGATATTGCACCTTATATTTGAAATAATATCCCGAACAGGATACATCATGACATTGCCATCAGAGATTATTATTGCAAGTACAGCAAAAGAGTTGGGTAAGCTAGCCCGCTCAAATCGAAAAGCAGCGGGCATGTCACTTCGCCAAACATCGGCGTTGAATAATCTTGGTGTGCGTTTTCTCTCAGAGTTTGAGCGTGGCAAACCCACTGCGGAGATTGGAAAGGTAATTACAGCGTTACAAGCTGCTGGCCTTGATTTGGCAGTGGTCCCTCGGCCGAATATTTTTAAAGCAAACGTATTCAGTACCGCAACTGCGAAAGAAGCGACTGTAAAAAAGGCAAAGCGTTTGTCGCAACGATTAAATTTGGAATTTCCGTACGAATGGTCTAACCCAGACCTCGACGAATCAACTTTTATTCATCTGGTTTTAGAAAAAACGCGTTTCAACGACATATTACGTATTGCACATTACTTTGGCATCGAGCGTATAGAGTCAGAATCACGCTATTTTGTTGCTGCCCCTCAAGAAAGAGTCATTAACAAGTTGCTTGCAAGAATTCGAACGGGAATAGAAAGGGCACAAAATGCCTCGGCTATATAATAAGTCTGCATTAACTGAAGATGCGCTGCATTTATTTGATGTGCTTGCCAGTTCGCCTGAGCTTCAAGGTTTGACATTAATCGGTGGAACTGCACTGGCACTGCAAATTAATCATCGCATTAGTCTTGATTTTGATTTCGCGTCATTTGAAGAAAAGATCCCCATCAGAAAAATTGACCCATTAGTTAATCAGCTCAAGGCTGATGGACATCGCGTGAATGAATTGACCGATACTACTGCAGTGTCTCAGTTTAAAATTAACACGGGTGAAAACTTGCGAGAGTATGTCAGAGATTATGTAATTAATAATATCAAGGTTACTTTTTTTGCTCATGGCAAGAATCATGAGCAACGTCAATATTACAATAATGCAGCTAAAATACAAAAAACGCTAATGAGTTTTAATATACTGGGCATTGATGGGTTAAAAGTCGCAAAAACGCTTGTTTTAGCGGATAGAGCGCGCTCTAGAGACTTATTTGATCTGATGATTCTCGTTAGAGATCATTCGTTTTCAATTGAGAAGCTCATCGAAATTGTTAAACAGATGGGACACATTGACGATCCTGAGCATTATAGAGCTATTATGACAGGTGTTATTCCGCTTGATAAAAATGACGAAGGATTAAAACCAGTCGATGCCGGTATTGAGATTAAGGAAATTTATGACTTTTTCGATAGCATGTATACCGACCATGATATAAAAAAAGCGTCAGAATTTTATTTGCGTAACACCGAAGTAAAATGACTCAGTCGCCAGGGTCCACTCACCTGAAGCATAAGCCAGTGCCATGGCCTTTTTTCGACCAGTGCTTTTTCTTCGTACTATTGTACAGAGTGGGCTAGGGGTCTGCGCTGTTGCCGGGTGACCTCTCTTAAATGCGTTTTCTTTGAATCACCGAGCTTGTGTTGCATACTTTCAACAAATTCTTCATTACCCAGATACATTTATCCACATCTTTCACTATACCCGCCCGAAGAGTGACCCGGTCTTCCAATAAGCTTGACCCCTTACCTTCTCTCTGCTGTTCGTTTGTTCAGAGTTGATTTTTTATTTATTGATTTAAATAGACACGATTTGATCCAATATTCGCTTCCACCATGTCCAAGTCACCATCACTGTCCAGATCGCCAAGACCGATGAGGAGAGTCGCGCTCGCGCCTAGAGATTGACCGGAGTCGGTAAAGTTGCCTGCACCATCATTGGTGTAGACTCGGTTGGCTTGACTGGAATCGTTAGCCACCATCATGTCCAGGTCGCCATCGCCGTCCACATCAACCAGTACAATGGTGGTGCTGAAGTTCGCGCCTAATGCCTGGCCGGAATCGGTAAAACGACCTGTCCCATTATTTAAGTAGATCCGGTTAGGCTGATCAATCTGGTTAGCCACGGCCATGTCAAGATCACCATCGCCGTCGAGATCGCCCAAGGCGATGTGTTCACTGGAGTTTGCACCTAATACCTGACCAGAATCGGTAAAGCTACCGGCACCATCGTTGATGAAGACTCGATTGCCCTGATTGGTATCGTTAGCCACGACGATGTCCAAATCACCGTCGCCGTCAACATCACCCAGTGAGATGAAGGCGCCATCATTTGTGCCTAAAACCTGGCCGGAATCGGTAAAGCTGCCGGTGCCGTCGTTGGTGTAGACCCGGTCAGGCTGACTGGACCGGTTAGCCACTACCATATCAAGATCGCCATCGCCGTCGATGTCACCTAAGGAAACAAACTGACTGCTACTCGTGCCTAGCGCCTGACCGGAATCAGTAAAGTTACCCGCCGCATCGTTAGTGTAGACTCGGCTACCGCGACCCGATTCGTTAGCCGCCACAATATCCAGGTCGCCATCGCCATCCACATCACCCAGCGCGATAGAGGTCGTGTTATTCGCGCCTAAGGCCTGGCCGGAATCGGTAAGGCTACCTGTGCCGTCGTTGGTGAAAACCCGGTTAGCTGTATCAGCAAAACCGACCGCTTCCACCATATCGAGATCCCCATCGCCGTCCAGATCACCCAATGCGACTGCGGTGCTGCTATTCGTGCCTAATGATTGATTCGAATCGATAAAACTTGCAGTGCCCCAGGTGCCAGTTAGTGAGTTCAGGTAGACTTGGTTAGGCTGGCCTAAATAGTTAGCAAACACGACATCCAAATCCCCATCGTTATCCACATCGCCCAACGCAATAGATTGAGTGTCATTGCTACTTAACGTCTGAATAATATCACTAAAACTACCTGTGCCATCGTTGGAATAGATCTGATTGAACTGATCAAAATCGTTGGACACCACCATGTCCAAATCGCCATCGCCGTCCACATCACCCAGAGTGATGGAATGACTGCTCGCTGTCGTCGCTAAGGCCTGACCTGTATCGGTAAAATTACCTGACCCATTATTGGCATAGACCCGGCTAGCGTGGTCTAAATCGTTAGCAACCACTATGTCAAGGTCACCATCGCCATCCACATCGCCCAATGCGACGGATAAACTATCATTCGTGCCCAACGCCTGACCGGAATCGGTAAAACTGCCTGTGCCGTCATTTGAATAGACCCTATTAGATTGACCTAAATCGTTGGCAACCACCATATCCAAATCGCCATCAGCGTCTATATCACCCAACGCGATGAAGGCGCCATCACTACCACCTATCGCCTGACCGGAATCGGTAAAACTGCCCGTACCATTATTGGTGTAGACCCGGCTAGCCTGAGTAGAGTTAGCCACGACCACGTCCAGGTCGCCATCACCATCCACATCGCCCAGTGTGATGGATTGACTATCATTCGTGCCTAGCGCCTGGCCGGAATCGGTGAAGTTACCCGTACCATCATTGGTGTAAACACGGTTGGCCTGGTTAATCAGGTTCGCCACGACTATGTCCAAGTCACCATCACCATCAACATCACCCAGCACGATGGCGTTACTGGCACTTGCGCCTAAGGCTTGACCGGAGTCGCTAAAGCTACCCGCACCCTTGTTGATATAGACCCGGTTAGCTAGATCAAAATCATTAGCCACTACCATATCCAAATCGCCATCACCATCCAAATCGCCCAGGGCAACCGAGGTACTGTCATTCGTGCCCAGCGACTGAAGGCTATCCACATAAGCAGGAATTAAATCAATGGGTACCGACGGTTTGGCATCAATACCACTCACGCTTTTTATTACTCCTGCTATTGATGCTGCTACATCAATACCGGACGCTGAATTAACTGCAATAGCTGCGTTAGAAAAATCCTGCCGTGTTTTAACATCGGGAAACGTGCCTAAGGTTATCACCACTTCGTTGCTTACCGCACCGGCAGCCACGGTGGCACCCGTACCAAAGGTATTACCTGTAACAGGCAGATTGAAATAGGTACTGTTTAGCGCATTAGTACGCACGTTCTGATCAAAAGGAATAATTAACTGATCATTTGCGTCATTAATGCCATTCTTGTTGATGTCGAGATAACGTGCAGAGCCACTCACGACAGGCGCAGTACCTGTTGCTAGCACAGTCGAGACCGATGCGTTCCCGGTTGCCGTACCCGTTGCAGCAACAGGAGTAACTTCAAAAGTAATTTGAGTCGGCACGTCAGCTGCAACCAGAATATAAGTCGATAACGTCGCGCCGCTGATGGCGACGCCGTCACGCAACCAACGAAAGGTGGAAGTGCCTTCAACATCTCCATCCAAATCACTAAAGTTGTAGTTACCTGTTACGTTATCACCCACCACGGCGTTGCCGCCGTTATCATCGGTAATCTTCACATTATTGGACGTGGGAGCGCTATTATCTAATGCGAGACTACAACTAACCGCTACATTGGAAACACGTGCACCTCTAATCGTGCCACCGCCATTGCTTATGCTACAGGTTTGATTCGGCGTCTTGGGCTGGGATAAGACAGTAACGTTATACGTACTATTATCTGTCACCGCTGGTTTGATAATAAAACTGCCGTCATTACTCAAATCCAGGGTGCTGCTCTCATTAAGTTGTATCGCACCACCACTGCCTAACAACCCACTGATGATACCCCCCACATAATAGCTCGATTTCGTTGGATCACTGCCCTCATTGAGTTCATCTAAGTTATTAATTCCATCGTTATCGCTATCGAAGTAGGTGAGTATTAATGCACTGGAATCTACTGGCGTTATTTTTCCTGCGAAAATATTCACATCGATACCCGATGTTTTTGTAATTTCGACAGTTCCATAGATATCGTCGGTCATAGAATAGAGCAATACGATATTATAAGAACCACCTGGTAATGTAATGTCACACGAATAGGTATTATTTACCTGGTCAACCAAGAGATTAGTACAGGCCTGTGGAGCACCACCATCGACGATCACCTCAACCAACAGGGTTGTATTTGTTGCCAAGGCGCTCAGCGCATTGGGAAGGGGCGCAGACAATCTATCGTTGGACACTGCGCTGTCGTCTTGATTGGATTTTTGACTACAACCACCCAGCATCAATGCCAGCATCAAAAGCGTTAATATAAGAGGCTGTTTTGTATTTATATCGGGCTGCATGAGAAAACCTCCTTGTTAACTTTCTTTGACAAAGACGATAAGAAGCGAAAAAACAACGAGCAAATAATCAAAGAATTGCGTGTAATGAAAACGATGAATGACTGTCGTCTTTTTTGTTTCACGACAACTGCTCCTACTCCTTATCACATCGTGCTTAATGCTTAACATCGTGGGGAATAACCCTTCCCCTCGCGAACGCACTGCTAACGGACTTCGCCGATATCATAACAATATATTAGTGAATTCCATACAAAGTACAGCATAATGACTCATTTTGCCATATCACTACTGTGGATATTGATCGAAACAGGTGCAGAAACTGAGCAAAACAGCGGTGATATTTCAATCGCGTTGTTTTCAGTCCGCAGGGCCATGGATTGTTCTTTTATCTATCAAATCAAAGCACAACAGAGACGTTACGCCAGTACATCCGGGATCAGGGTAGGTTCATCCCATGTTGCGAGATTTCAGCAGGGTGTCAGAGGAAAAATCCACAGTACGTATTTTATTTTCCTGTGTATCTATAATGTCCCGTAATTTTATAATCAAATAACATATCATTGATTTTAGGCCCTTCTCCAATATTATGTGCAATTAATGGTCTATTTCCGTCTCTGGACTTTTCATCAATAACGATCCCTATATGGGGAAGGTTACCTGGTAACATCCAGGTCACTAAATCGCCCGCTAAATACGCCTGCGGATTTTTTGTTATTTGCAAAGAAACACCAAACCGATCAAAAAATACTTGTAAATTGGGCACTCGACGGTGGTCAATATTCTTATCTGGCTTAGATAAGCCCCAAATTTTCTTTGAAGGATACAAGTTGAAATTCGCTGCCATATCCTCATGAATTTTCTTTTGCAGATCCACACCCACTTTCCGAAAAGACCTAATCACTACATCGGTACAAACCCCAATATTCGCAGGAACATCCCCATTTGGATATGAAATAGAAAAATATGATCCATCATAGGTCACATCATGCAAAGTGCGTTCTTTTGCGGCGTTAACCAGTCGAGTAATAATGTTGTCGTCTATCACATCACCGTAGGCAACAATACTGATATTAAAACTGGCATAAAAAACTACGGCGAGAATAATTATTTTCATCATATAAATAGTATGTATAGGGGACTCCGATAACTTAACGAACACAATCTTTGGGTTTCGTTAAGTTTATAAGTCGTCGGCGTCCCTACTGCCCCCTTACACTATCTTCAGCTATTGAGGTAGTCCAAATGTAAAACTGGTTGGCACAACAGTATCGAGATTGCACCAGTCAAATGCCGTATCTGCGTTACTTCGAATTGTGATCGTGGTTGTACCGGTTTGCAGCACTTCAAATCCGAGTCTGAGCGGCTCATAAAATCCCGAATATAAATAATTGCCATGATAAAAACGAATGGCGCCGTTTACATTGTCGATATACGCACTCGGGCCAGCAATACCTTGACCGTATTGCGCAGCATAAGCATCGGCGCGCTCACTACCGCCACCCGTCGTATAATTATATGCCACACCGCCACCGCATTTGGTGCTGTCACCCGCCACATCCAACCAATAGGTCCAAAAACCGTAAAAATCAAATGTTTCATCCACATATCGCGCTGCTAACATCGCCGGGTCGTAGTCTATTTGTATGTTGCCCCAAATCGACTGATTTATGTCCGGGCTATCCAAAACCAGATTGACGATACTGCCTGCTTGCAGGGTTTCATCTACGGTATCGCCATTTTCAATCGTGATAGTATATTCGTGCGCAGAAACCGAAATGCTAATTAACATTAAAACGACTAAAAAGCTGATAGATAAGTATTTCATATTAATGTGTCTCCTTTTCCGTGTCTTCCGCTCATTAGAACGGACCGCTTGTATTATTCGACTTGTACTATTCAACTGATACTAGTCGAATCGAAGGGTTCTTCCATAACCACAACTGCGTAATGACATTAGACGCAATGAAAACTGTAGTCTACACCACCGCTGCTATTCCATAGTCAGTATAGAATATAAGAAGCAACAGCATGTTTTATACTAAC